>CACZSG010000247.1 GCA_902783665.1 uncultured Lachnospiraceae bacterium
GAGAATTCTCCATCCTTCTTCTCTGATATTTTTGCGGTTGCTGCGGCGCGCGGAATATCTGGCTTTTTACAAGACTGGCGGTTGCTGCGTCGCGCGGAATATCTGGCTTTTTACAAGACTGGCGGTTGCTGCGTCGCGCGGAATATCTGGCTTTTACAGGACCGGATGTTGCGGAACAGGATTTGGGTGAATTATAATGTGAACTGTAATATTGGAGAAGCCATCTCGTGCTGAAAGGCTATAGGGCAGATATATATGCAGCTATTGCAATTTTGTCTGCCAATTCTGATACTATATGATGCATGGGAGGCCAAAAACAAGCAGTTTACGGCAGACTGAAGGGGATTATAGTAATACTGATCTGCTCTGTTGAAACAATATGAGGTGGAAATAAGAAAAGAAAGATGTTTTGCGGCAGACAAGAGGGCGATTATGAGTCATTTAGTATGCCATACGTTCGTTAAGACGTGTGACAGGGTATTTGCATGACTTGATTTGTTGGTCTGAGAGTTGAGGGACCGGCATATTTTGCAGGCAGCAAATCAGAGCATTTTTCAGGAGGAGAAGGATATGACAACCACAGGGGAAACCAGATATTATCAGTTGGGGGATATGTTACTTGGATATCCGGTTGATGAAGGCGGTCATGCAGGCCTGATGCTGCTGCCGGGGAATACAGAACTGGCGGCCGCAAATACGGAGCTGCTGTCAGGCAATACAGAACTGGCGACCGCAAATACGGAGCTGCTGTCAGGCAATACAGAACTGCCGGCCGCAAAGAAGTGCACCCTGGACCCGCTGGTGCAGGTGAAGATTGCCGGTGACACGTACGACAGCGGCTACGCTCACGGCCATACCCTACGAAACACAGAGTCGGTGAAGCGGCTGCTCCTGAAAGAACAGCACGTGAATGAGACCCCGGAAGGAACACAGATCGTCACCACCCTGGAAGATGCCCGTGGATATCAGGCTGTTCATGTGGCCGCATGGGAAAAAGGTGCCAGGTTCATCCGCTGTCATTGTACCTTTACAAATAACAGCAGCAGGAAGATCTCGCTGGAGCTTCTCTCCAGTTTTTCGCTGACAGGCATCTCACCGTATCTGCCCGGAGACTGTGCCGGTGAGATGGTGGTGCACCGCCTGCAGTCCCGCTGGAGCCAGGAAGGGCGTCTGCTGTCCCAGACCATGGAAGAGCTGCAGCTGGAGCCCAGCTGGGCGAAAGGCCAGGTGCGCTGCGAACGGTTTGGACAGGTTGGTTCCATGCCGGTGAATCACTATTTCCCATGGCTGGTACTGGAAGATAAGAAGAATCATGTGTTCTGGGGCGCCCAGCTTGCCTGCCCGTCCTCCTGGCAGATGGAGGTCTACCGCAAGGACGATAATATTGCCATCAGCGGCGGCCTGGCGGACCGGGAGTTCGGCCACTGGATGAAGGATCTGCAGCCGGGCGAAAGCCTGACTACGCCGGAGGCGGTTCTTTCCTGCGCCGTGTCTGACAATCTTGACCTGTTCTGCACCCGCCTGACGGAAGCAGGAGAGCAGGCAGCCGATGCGGGCCCGGCCTGCGAACAGGACCTGCCCGTCATCTTCAATGAATACTGCACCACATGGGGCTGCCCGTCCCACGAAAACATCCGGGATATCCTGCAGGCCATCCGGGGAAAAGGTTTCTCGTACTTCGTCATCGACTGCGGCTGGTACAAGGCGGACGGCGTGCCGTGGGACATCAGCATGGGGGATTTCATTCCCTCAAAGACATTGTTCCCGGAGGGTTTGGAGAAGACCACGGAGATGATCAGAAACGAAGGCCTGAAGCCGGGCATCTGGTTTGAGATTGAAAATGTGGGGCCGGCCTCGCAGGCGTGGAAACTGGAAGAACATCTGCTGCACCGGGACGGATCGGTGCTGTCCACTGCTTCCCGGCGGTTCTGGGACATGCAGGATGCGTGGGTGCAGAATTATCTGCGGGAACGCGTCATCGGTACGCTGAAGAAATACGGGTTCGAATACATGAAGGTGGACTATAACGATACCATCGGCATCGGCTGCGACGGCGCGGAATCTCTTGGAGAAGGCCTTCGCAGGAACATGCTCGCCACCATGGACTTCTTTGAAGAAGTGAAACGCGAAGTGCCCGGCATCATTCTTGAAAACTGTGCCTCCGGCGGCAACCGTCTGGAGCCCGGTTTCATGGCAGCCACCAGCATGGCATCCTTCTCCGACGCCCACGAATGCCCGGAAATCCCCATCATCGCAGCGAATCTGCACCGGGCCATTCTGCCGAGGCAGAGCCAGATCTGGGCCGTCATTCGGAAGACCGACAGCCTGAAGCGGATCGCCTATACTATGGCGAACACCTTCCTGGGGCGCATGTGCCTGTCCGGCGACGTGACAGACCTGTCCGACGCGCAGTGGGATGTGATCGACCGAGGCATCGCATTCTACAAGTCCATTGCACCGATCATTAAAAAGGGACAGACCCGCATCCTCAGCCCGCAGATTCAGCAGATGCGTCACCCGAAGGGCTGGCAGGGCGTTCTTCGGACGGGAGAGAATGGAGAAGCATACGTTCTGTTCCACACCTTCGACGGGACGATCGGAGAAGAGATTCCGGAATGCATAAGAATA
>CACZSG010000248.1 GCA_902783665.1 uncultured Lachnospiraceae bacterium
CCTCATTCAGATCGTCAGCCGTAACCTGCTTCCCTCGGCTCCGTCCTGGACAGAGGAAGCTGCCCGATATACCTTCATCTACATGGTCGCGTTTGGCTGCGGAGTAGCCATCCTGAAGGATGAATTCGTTTTCGTGGAGTTCTTGAAAGATGCGCTTGAAGGAAAGGGACTTCATAAGGCAAACAAGGCGATTCGCATTATTGTTACTTTGGCCATGCTGGTTCTGTGCCTCTTTATTCTGACACAGGCGGTTCCGGGACTCGCATTCATCAAATTCCGTATGGTATCCACAGCCATGCAGATTCCCATGCAGGTGGTCTATTTTTCACAGGTCCTGATGTTCGGCTTTATGAGCATCTCCCTGGTGATGCGCCTGATTCAGATGTTCCAGGCCTGGAACGATGACACTAAGGACCTTCCGGAATGGGAAAAAGAAGTGGAAGAAGTGAAAAAGGAGGTGGGCTGATCCATGGTATCGGTACTGTTTATTTCATTTGTCATCTGTCTGGCGATCGGCGTTCCGGTAGCCTTCAGTCTTGGCATCGCGTCCTGCCTCTATTTTGTGGGAACAGGTATGCCGATCGTACAGTTCGCGCAGCGTTTCTTCGCAGGCATGGACTCCTTCACGCTGCTTTGCATCCCGGGCTTTACGCTGGCCGGCAACCTGATGAATCAGGGAGGTATTTCTGATAAACTGCTGGAGTTTGCGGATGCACTGGTGGGCCATCTTCGCGGCGGTCTTGCCTACGCAAACATTCTTGCATCCATGGTATTTGCTGGCATTTCCGGTACCGCTCTTGCCGACACGGTCGCGCTTGGCGGTATCGAGATCCCGATGATGGTCAACCAGGGCTATGACACTCCGTTCTCCGTAGCGGTTACGGCAGCCAGCTCCTGCATGGGACCGATCATTCCTCCTTCGGTCCCGATGATCATCGCGGCGACCATGACCGGACTTTCCGTTTCCAAGATGTTCATGGCCGGCATTTTCCCGGGCATTCTGAGGGTGGCGGCATGTGCCTGGTCTGCTACATCGAGTCCGTGAAGAACAACTATCCGAAACGTGACCGTATGCTCTCTTTTAAAGAGATCATGCATGCCGGAAAGGAAGCCATCTGGGCCATCATCATGACGGCCATCATCCTGTTCGGCATCATGGGCGGCGTTATGACCCCGACCGAAGCTTCCATCGTCTGCGTGGCTTATGGAACCATTGTCAGCTTCTTCATCTATAAGAAACTGAACCTGAAATCCTTCTATGCATGCCTGAAGCAGACACTGTCAAGTGCAGCGGCCATCATGGGCCTGGTAGCGTTTGCGAATGTTTTCGCTTACATTCTGACGAAAGAGCGTATTCCGAACATGATCGCGGATGCGATGCTTTCTCTTACAACAAACAAATTCATCATTCTGCTGCTGATCAACCTGTTCCTGATCTTTGTGGGAATGTTCATGGAGACCATCGCAGCACTGCTGATCCTGTTCCCGGTCCTGCTGCAGGTTGCGACCCAGGTAAATGTTGACCCCATCCAGTTCGGTCTGATCGTAGTCATGAACCTGGTGCTCGGACTGTGCACACCGCCGGTTGGTGTGTGCCTGTTCGCGGCCACTGCCATAGGAGGGAACAAGCTGTCCGAAAACGTAAAAGCCCTGACACCGTTCCTGATCTCCAATTTCACGGTACTGGCCCTGGTCACCTATGTGCCTGCCGTTTCCGTGGGTGTGATGCGGCTGTTTACGGGCGGCTGATAAAACCGGTCCGGGAGCCGGTCTCCGGCGATAAACGGATCTGCATGCTGCTGATGCCATGAACCGGCAGCATGCAGCATGACATAAACAACAGATTTGTAATACAATCAAAAGGGTCCCTAAATGGCCTGTGTCTGTACAGCCTGTACAGGGATCCTTTTTAAAACTAATCACATGGAAGGAGCCTGTTGCAATGGCTAAAATGAAAGCTGTACAGATCGTGGAGCCGGAAGTCCTCCGTATTATCGAGATGGACAAACCGGAAATTGATGAGAAAAACAATGTTCTTGTAAAAATCAAGGCTGCAGGAATCTGCGGATCCGATGTGGGAATCTATCACGGAACGAATGCGGCGGCTACGTATCCTAGAGTAATCGGACATGAGATGGTCGGCGAGGTCGTTGAAGCAGGTCCGACTGCCAAAAAAGTAAAGGTAGGGGACCGTGTCATCATCGACCAGGTTACCTCCTGCGGAACATGCTGGGCCTGCCGTCACGGAAGACCCAATGTATGCCAGCACCTTGCAGTGCGCGGCGTTCATATCGACGGCGGTTACCGCGAATATATGGCTGTTCCGGACACGGACTGCTACCTGCTTCCGGAAGCACTTCGCTATGAGGACGCAGTTCTGATCGAGCCGACTACGATCGCCATCCAGGCCTGCTCCAGGGCTCAGATCACGGCAGAGGACGAAGTGCTGATCATGGGCGTCGGTGCTCTGGGAACCAGAATGCTGAGCATTGCGAAGCTTTCCGGCGCAAAGATCATCGTGGCGGATGTTGTTGACGCTAAGCTGCAAGAGGCACTGGATGCCGGCGCGGACTATGCCATTAACATTCTGAAAGAGAACATTGACGAAAAAGTAAAAGAGTACACCACAGATGCCTATGGTCCGACCCTTTCCATCGACTGTGCCTGCACAAAAGACTCTCTCGGGACCCTGATCCGTGTAACGGGTAATGCAGGAAGAGTGATCACGATGGGCTTCTCTGTATCACCCACCGAAGTCACGAACTTTGGCATCACCTCCAAGGAACTGGATATCCGCGGTTCCAGACTTCAGAACAAGAAATTCCAGACGGCGATCGATCTGGTAAACGACGGGAAGCTGGATCTTGACCACAAGATCTCTCATACCTTCCATTTCCTGGATGCGCAGAAGGCCTTTGACTTCAACGATTCACGTGATCCGTCCATCCGCAAGATCGTTTTCACTTTTGACTAATATTGATAGCCGCCGGGCAAAGCAGCGGTTGTACTTTGCCCGGTTTTTCTTATAATAACCGCAGAGAGGAATCGTCTGAGGTTCCTGATCTGAAGATCAGAAAGGAGAAAAGTTTATGGAAATGACAATGCGCTGGTACGGTTCTAAATATGATACCGTTACCTTACAGCAGATCAGACAGGTGCCTGGCGTTACAGGCGTTATTTCTACCCTGTATGACACCACTCCCGGCGAAGTCTGGCAGCCGGATGCCATCCGTGCCCTGAAAAAAGAGATCGAGGATGCGGGACTGCGCCTTTCCGGCATCGAGAGCGTCAATGTCTGCGACTCCATCAAGGTAGCTGACAAGGACAGGGATTTTTATATTGACAATTATATTCAGACTCTGGAGAACCTTGGTAAAGAGGATATCCACATGGTCTGCTACAACTTTATGCCGGTCTTTGACTGGACAAGAACCGAGCTGGCCCGTGTCCGCGCGGATGGTTCCACCGTTCTTGCATACAACCAGAAAGCCATCGATGCCATCGACCCCAACGACCTGGCCGCATCCATGGATAAGATGAGCGGCGGCGTAGTGCTTCCGGGCTGGGAGCCGGAGCGCATGGCCAAGGTTCAGGAACTCTTTGAAATGTACAAAGATACAGACGGCGAGAAGCTGTTTGCCAACCTTGTCTATTTCCTGAAGGCCATTATGCCGGTCTGCAACAAATACGACATCAAGATGGCCATTCATCCGGACGATCCCGCCTGGAGCGTTTTCGGACTTACCCGGATCATCAATTCCGAAGAGAACATTCTGCGCCTGATGAAGGCCGTGGATGATGTCCACAACGGAGTTACCTTCTGCTCCGGTTCCTACGGAACAAATCTGGAGAACGATCTGCCGCATATGATCCGTGTGCTGGAAGGACGTATCCATTTCGCTCATGTCAGGAATCTGCATTTCAATGATACTTCCAGAGAGAACTACGACTTTGAGGAAGCCTGCCATATCTCCGCGGATGGAAACTTTGACATGTATGAGATCGTCAGAGCACTCTATGAGACCGGATTTGACGGACCGATCCGTCCGGACCACGGCCGCATGATCTGGGGCGAAAAGGCAATGCCCGGATACGGCCTGTATGACCGTGCCCTTGGAGCCACTTATATCCAGGGACTCTGGGAAGCCATCGAAAAGAATGCAAAAAGAGCTTAACAGGGGAGGAGTAATAAAATGAAACTTTCACTGGAAGGACTGAAAGATGTACAGGCCTGGAAAGAAGCCGGCGTTGTCCTGCCGTCTTATGATATTCAGGCTGTAAAGGAAGCAACAAAAAAAGCACCGGTATGGGTGCATTTCGGAATCGGAAATATCTTCCGTATCTTCATCGGCGGAATTGCAGACAGACTGATCTCGGAAGGGGCTTCCGACAAAGGTATTACCTGTGTGGAATCCTTCGATTTCGATGTAGTCGACAAGATCTACGATGCCTACGATAATCTTGTGCTCGGCGTCACGCTGAAGGCGGACGGCTCCACCGAGAAGCAGGTGATCGGTTCTCTGACAGAGGCCATCAAGGCTCAGACCGGTGTGGCGGAAAACTGGAACAGACTTCGCACTATCTTTACAGATCCCGGCCTGCAGATGGTATCCTTCACCATCACTGAAAAAGGCTATGCCCTGAAGAATGCGGCAGGCAGCTATTTCCCGTTTGTTCAGGCCGACATCGATGCGGGTGTGGCAGAGGAAGGCGGCCAGGCCCCTGCTTACAATTCAGCCATGTCAGTCGTTACAGCCCTGCTCTATGAAAGATTCCGCGCCGGAAAATATCCGATGGCCGTTGTCTCCATGGACAACTGCTCACACAATGGCGAGAAGCTGATGTCCTCCATCGTGGAGATGGCAGAGCAGTGGGAAGCCAAAGGATTCGTGCCCGCTGAATTCACCGCATGGCTGAAGGATGAGAGCCAGGTTTCTTTCCCGTGGTCCATGATCGACAAGATCACTCCGCGTCCGGCAGAATCCGTTCAGGCAGAACTGGAAAAACTCGGGATCGAAGATATGGCTCCGGTCATTACTTCCAAACGCACCTATATCGCTCCGTTTGTCAATGCCGAAGGTCCCCAGTACCTGGTCATCGAGGATAAGTTCCCGAACGGCCGTCCCGCACTGGAAAAAGCAGGCGTTTACATGACAGACCGTGATACCGTAAACAAGGTGGAACGCATGAAAGTGACCACCTGCCTGAACCCGCTGCATACGGCTCTTGCAGTCTACGGCTGTGTTCTCGGATACACCCTCATCGCAGACGAGATGAAGGATCCGGAGCTTTCAGAGCTGGTACACCGGATCGGACCGGTGGAAGGCATGCCTGTCGTAACAGACCCGGGCATCCTTTCTCCTCAGGCCTTCGTGGACGAGGTGATCGGCGTTCGTATCCCGAACCCGTTCATGCCGGATACGCCGCAGCGTATTGCCACCGATACATCTCAGAAGGTCGGCATTCGTTACGGCGAGACCATCAAATCCTATGTGGCAAAATACGGCGATGCAAAGAAACTGGATGCCATCCCGCTGGCACTTGCCGGCTGGCTCCGTTATCTGCTTGGCGTGGATGATGAAGGCAAGGCATTTGAACGCTCTTCAGACCCGATGCTCGATGAGCTGACGGCTGCCCTTGACGGCATAACGCTCGGATGCGATCCGGCCGGCCTGCATGAGAAACTGGCCCCGGTACTGAGCAATGCCAACATTTTCGGATGCGACCTTTACAAAGCCGGCATCGGCGAAAAGATCGAAGCACTTTTCGCTGAGGAGATCACCGGTCCGGGCGCTGTCCGTGCAACATTGAAAAAATATCTTGATTGATATGCAGTAAGCCAGAGGTGGGACAAAGGGACGTTCGCCTCTGTCCCACCTAAGTGACGAGCCGGAGGAAACTCCGGCTCGAACACATTTGGTGGGACAGAGGCGAAC
>CACZSG010000249.1 GCA_902783665.1 uncultured Lachnospiraceae bacterium
CTCTCTAAGATGGCTGAATCCTATAAGATGGAGCTGGATAAACTGAAAGAGATCTTCCAGGGTGCAGATCTTGAACAGCTCAAGGCTGATCTGGCCATTGAAGAAGCTGTTGAGAAGATCGTGGCTGCCGCGAAAGAAATCTGATAACAGATTCCGGAGGGATCAATATGAGCCTTGTACCTTATGTTATCGAGCAGACCGGAAGAGGAGAAAGATCCTACGATATCTTTTCCAGACTGCTGAAAGACCGCATCATCTTCCTGGGAGAAGAAGTCACGGATGTAAGCGCGAACCTGATCGTTTCGCAGCTGTTATTCCTGGAGTCGGAAGATCCCGGGAAGGATATCCATATGTACATCAACAGTCCGGGCGGATCCGTTTCCGCCGGGATGGCGATCTATGACACGATGCAGTATATCAAATGCGACGTTTCCACCATCTGCATGGGAATGGCAGCCAGCATGGGTGCTTTTCTTCTGGCAGGCGGCGCCAAAGGGAAACGGATGGCGCTTCCCAATGCGGACATCATGATCCACCAGCCTTCGGGCGGCGCGCAGGGACAGGCCAGTGACATCAAGATCGTTGCGGAAAAAATTCTTCAGACCAGACAGAAACTGAATGAGATTCTGGCTCAGAATACAGGTCAGCCCATTGAAGTGGTTGCCGCGGACACGGAACGCGACAACTGGATGACTGCCGAAGAGGCACAGGCATATGGTCTGATCGATGAAGTAATTACATCCAGAAAATAAAAAAGCTTCGGGCTGCCACAGCACGACGCTGTGTGCGTCGATGTGACAGCCCTTGTGCGTATCAGAAGAAAGGACGGACCCGGCCTCATTGAAGGGTGGCCTGTCCGCTGCCGGCAGCTGAAAGGAGAGACTATGGCAGGAAAGATAGGAGATAAGATCAGGTGTTCATTCTGTGGGAAGACGGAGGGACAGGTGCGCAAACTGATTGCGGCGCCCGGCGGAAATACGTATATCTGTGATTCCTGTGTGGATATCTGCAACGAGCTGATCGAGGAGGAGATGGAGGAAGAATTCCTCTCTTCCGACGATGAAGAGATCAATCTTCTTCGTCCCAGGGAGATCAAGGATTACCTGGATCAGTACGTGATCGGGCAGGATGAAGCAAAACGTGCTCTGTCCGTGGCAGTTTATAATCATTATAAAAGAATCACCAGCGGAAGACATCTGGACGTGGAACTGCAGAAGAGCAATATCCTGATGCTCGGTCCCACGGGAAGCGGCAAGACAATGCTGGCCCAGACGCTTGCCCGCCTGCTGAATGTTCCCTTTGCCATCGCGGACGCTACCGCGCTTACCGAAGCGGGATATGTAGGAGAAGATGTGGAGAACATTCTTCTGAAACTGATCCAGGCAGCGGATAACGACATCAAGAAAGCTGAATACGGGATCATCTATATAGATGAGATCGATAAGATCACCAGAAAAGGCGAGAATGTATCCATCACCCGGGATGTTTCCGGTGAAGGCGTACAGCAGGCCCTTCTGAAGATCCTGGAGGGAACGGTTGCTTCCGTGCCGCCGCAGGGCGGAAGAAAGCACCCGCATCAGGAACTGCTCCAGATCGATACCACAAATATTCTGTTCATCTGCGGCGGAGCTTTTGAGGGAATCGAAAAGATCATCGAAGCCCGTCTTGACAAGAAAGCGATCGGATTCGGCGCGGATATCATGGGCAATGAGGACAAGAACCGCGGCGATCTGCTGAAAAAAGTCCTTCCTCAGGACTTTATCAAATTCGGCATGATACCGGAATTCATCGGACGCGTACCGGTTGTGGTAACGCTGGACGAACTGGACAGGGAGACCCTGATCCGTATCCTTACCGAGCCGAAGAATGCCATCGTAAAACAATACCAGGGACTGTTCTCACTGGATAATGTGGAACTGTCCTTCACACCGGAAGCCATCGAGGCCATCGCGGACAGGACCATTGCGCGTAAAACGGGCGCCAGAGGCCTGCGCGCCATCATGGAGAACGCCATGATGGATGTCATGTTCAACATTCCTTCGGATGAAACGATAGAGTCCTGCCTTGTCACCAGGGAAGTGATCGAAGGGACCAGTGAGCCCGAGATCACCAGAAAGTCCCAGGAACTGACAGGAAGAAGGAAACGCAGGACCGGGCTTTCGGAGGAAACCGCCTGATCTGAAAAGGCGAGATCAGATAGAACTGGAGCTTGAAAACATGGATCAGTTAATCCTTCCGGTCATTCCCCTGCGCAGCAGTACGCTGCTGCCGGGAATGACCATGAGTGTTGATATCAGCAGGGCAGAATCCCTGACGGCGGCAGAAACTGCCGTTAAGGAGGGGCAGGGCCTGTTCCTTGTCACGCAGAGATCTCCTCAGGTGAGCGAGCCGAAGGAGGAAGATCTGTTCGAAACAGGCACCGTGGCCCAGATCCGCTCTGTGGCGCGCCTGCCGAAGGGAATCATGCATCTGGTCGTTTCCGGCACGTTCAGGGCCCGGCGCAGCAGGGTCTTTCTGGATGAAAAGTGTTTTTACACGGAATGTGAACGGCTGGAAGATATTCCGGAGACTCTTGGGAAAAACGAACAGGAAGGGATGCTGCGGGCCCTGAAAGATATCCTGCAGCGATACAGCCTGCTGAATCAGAAATTCTCAAAGGAATCCATGGGCATGCTGATGGAACAGCAGGACCTGGGAAACCTGATGAAGGAAGCCCTGGCCCGCCTTCCCATCCATTATCTGGAACAGCAGAAAATGCTGGAAATCCTCAGACTGACAGAGAGGTATCAGCGCCTTCTGATGGTCCTTGCGGCCGAGATCGAAGTGCTTTCCATCCGCAATGAGATCCAGCAGAAGGTGAAACAGCGGATCGACAAGAATCAGAGGGATTACATTCTCCGTGAACAGATGAAGATCATTCAGGAGGAACTTGGAGAGACGACCCTTTTATCCGAGGCGGAACAGTTCAAAAAGAAAGCGGATGAGCTGGAAGCCCCGGAGGAGGTAAAGGAAAAGATCCGGAAAGAGGCGGACAGGCTGGCCCAGATGGGCAACAACAATGCCGAAAGTTCCGTGCTGCGCGGATATATCGAAACACTTCTGGAAATGCCGTGGAACCGTTCTTCCAAAGATTATGAAGACCTGAAACATGCGGCCAAAGTGCTGGACGAAGACCATTACGGCCTTGAAAAAGTGAAAGAAAGAGTGCTGGAGTTTCTGGCGGTCCGGACCATGACCCATAAGGGAGAGAGCCCGATCATCTGTCTTGCGGGACCTCCGGGGACTGGAAAAACATCCATCGCGAGATCCATCGCCAGGGCACTTGACAAGAAATATGTGCGCATCAGCCTCGGAGGTGTGCGTGATGAGGCGGAGATACGCGGGCACCGCAGAACATACGTGGGGGCCATGCCCGGAAGGATCGCCAGCGGCATGCGCCAGGCAGGCGTGAAGAATCCGCTGATGCTGCTTGACGAGATAGATAAGGTGAGCAGTGACTACAAAGGCGATACGGCCAGTGCCCTTCTGGAGGTACTGGACAGCGAACAGAATGTCCGGTTCCGCGATCATTATATAGAACTGCCGATCGATCTTTCGGAAGTCATGTTCATTACGACGGCGAACGATCTGCACACCATTGCGCGCCCGCTGCTGGACAGGATGGAGATCATTGAAGTCTCAGGCTATACCGCAAATGAGAAATACCATATTGCCAGAGAGCATCTGTTCCCCAGGCAGCTGGAGAGAAATGGGCTTACAAAGAGCCAGCTTGTGATCACAAAGGGCGCGATGGAAAAACTGATCAGCGGGTACACCAGGGAGGCCGGTGTGCGGCAGCTGGAGCGGCGGCTCGGGGAACTGTGCAGAAAAGCGGCCAGGCCGGTCGCTGCCGACAGGAGCGCTTCGGTGCGCGTGACGGAAAAAGGGATTGAAAAGTATCTCGGAAAACCGAAATTCACATATCTTGAAAAGAACGAAGAAGACGAAGTGGGAATCGTCCGCGGCCTTGCATGGACAAGTGTAGGGGGAGATACCCTGCAGGTGGAAGTGAATGTTCTGCCCGGAAAAGGCGGATTCGTACTTACGGGACAGATGGGAGACGTCATGAAGGAGTCGGCGCAGACGGCTGTCAGCTATGTGCGCTCCATCAGTGAGTCATACGGGATCAGTCCTGAATTCTTCTCTGAGCACGATCTTCATATTCACATTCCGGAAGGAGCGGTGCCCAAAGACGGTCCATCCGCCGGAATCACCATGGCGACGGCTATCCTTTCCGCTGTCACGCAGATTGAGGTCAGGTCAGATGTGGCCATGACCGGAGAGATCACGCTCCGCGGCCGTGTTCTGCCCATCGGCGGTCTGAAAGAGAAACTGCTGGCAGCAGGAAGAGCAGGGCTTCGGCAGGTGCTTGTTCCCTGGAAGAACCGTGCGGATGTTGCGGAACTCTCTGATGAGATCATAGGGAATCTGGAAATAGTATATGTAAAGACCATGCAGGACGTACTGAAAGCCGCTCTGGTAAATGGGGAGAAAAAGTAATGATTATTAAAAGTGCCACTCTCGACACGGTGGCGGGCTATACCAGCAAGCCTGTTTATAATAAACTGCCTGAAATAGCCCTTGCCGGAAAATCTAACGTAGGTAAATCTTCCCTGATCAATGCACTGGTCAACCGTAAGGCCCTTGCGAGAACCAGCGGAGAGCCCGGAAAAACGCAGACCATCAACTACTACCTGATCAATCAGTCTTTTTTCCTGGTGGACCTTCCCGGATACGGCTATGCCAAATCGGCGCAGACGGAGAGGGAAAAATGGGGCATGATGATCGAGCGCTATCTGAAGGGTTCTGCCGTTCTGAAAAATGTGTTTCTTCTTATTGATATCCGCCATGAGCCGGGCGAGAATGACAGGATCATGTATCGCTGGATCCGGGAGGCAGGATACGAGCCGGTGGTCATTGCGACCAAGGCCGATAAGATCAACCGGAGCCAGCTGGCAAAACAGATCCGTGTGATCCGTGAGAGCCTGTCGCTTCCGGAAACGGTACAGCTGATCCCCTTTTCTGCCAAGACCAGGCAGGGAAGAGAAGAGATCCTGAATATGATAGAAAAGATGGTCACTGAAGAGAAGGAAGGAGCGGCGGAAGATGAATGAGACGGATGTTTCCGGGGTAAAAAAACTGATACTTGACGATTACCGCGAAGACCGGGCCATCAACAGGCTGGACGATACGTTCAACCAGCTGGACAAGGAAGTGATCCTTGACATGATGGAAAAACTGCGCAAGATCGTGTTCCCGGGTTTTTACAGGGATAAATCCTTCCGGACCTATGATGTACAGACTTCGGTCAGCATGCTGATCGAGGACGTCATGTATAATATGAACAAACAGATCGGGCTGGTGCTGAAATATTCGCCCCGTTATGAAGGCATGACAAAAGAGGATCTGGCTGCGGAGAGCAGCAGGATCACACTGGATTTTTTCAGACAGATCCCGAAGGTGCGTGCCCTTATAGAGACGGATGTGCAGGCTGCTTTTGACGGTGACCCGGCCGCGTTCAACAGAGACGAGATCATATTCTGCTATCCGGGGCTCTATGCCATTACTGTCAACAGACTGGCCCATGAGCTCTATCTCCGGTCGGTTCCCTTGATCCCCCGCATCATGACGGAGGAGGCCCACAGCAGGACCGGAATCGATATTCACCCCGGAGCTACGATCGGAAAGTATTTCTGCATCGACCACGGGACCGGCATTGTAATAGGAGAGACTACGGTGATCGGTGACCATGTAAAAGTGTATCAGGGCGTCACGCTGGGCGCGCTCTCTACCAGAGGCGGTCAGAAACTGAAGAACACCCGCCGGCACCCTACCATAGAGGACCATGTGACCATCTATTCCGGAGCTTCCATCTTCGGCGGAGAGACGGTGATCGGACACCATTCCGTCATCGGGTCCAGTGCTTTTATCACGACATCCATTGAACCCGGTACGCGTGTCAGCATTAAGAATCAGGAACTGCAGATCAAATCCGGAAGGAAGACAGCCATGGAGACGGCGGATCTGAAGCAGGACGCGACATGGTCTTATGAGATATGACGGAGGACTTAAAATGGGAAACTGGGAACGGAACGTCAGACGTGTTGTGCCATATGTGCCGGGAGAACAGCCTGTCAGGACAGACATTATCAAACTGAACACGAATGAGAATCCCTATCCGCCTTCACCGAAGGTGCGGGAAGCCATGGAGCGGATGGATTTTGACCGGCTGCGCAGATATCCGGCCGTGGATACGGAGCCTCTGAGAAGCGCCATCGCGGACAGATACGGCCTGAACCCGGGCCAGGTATTTGTCGGTGTCGGTTCGGACGATGTGCTGGCCATGTGCTTTATGACATTCTTTCAGTCGGACAGGCCCATCCTGTTTCCGGATATCACCTATTCGTTCTACGACGTCTGGGCGGAGCTGTTCCGTATCCCCTACAGGCAGATCCCGCTGGACGACAATTATGAGATTCGTACGGAAGACTACCGCACGGAAAACGGAGGCATCGTCTTTCCGAACCCCAATGCGCCGACCGGAAGACTCCTTCCTGTCCGGACAGCGGAAGAAATCATACGAAACAGTCCGGATTCGGTCGTGATCGTGGACGAGGCTTACATTGATTTCGGCGGGGAATCTGTCCTTCCCCTTCTGGAGAAGTATGACAATCTGCTGATCGTCCAGACTTTTTCAAAGTCCAGGTCCCTGGCCGGAATGCGGATCGGGTACGCGTTCGGGTCGGAAAAGATGATCCGATACCTGGAGGATGTCAAGTACTCCTTCAATTCCTATACCATGAACATGGCGGCGCTGCAGCTGGGAACGGCAGCAGTTTCCGACGAAGCCTATTTCAGGCAGACAGTGGAGAGGATCATCGCGACACGTGAGAGAACGGCAGTACGCCTGAGAAACCTGGGCTATATAGTTCCGGAATCCGCGGCGAACTTTCTCTTTGTGTCACACCCGGAGCTTGACATCGGAAAGCTTTTTGAAGATCTGAAAGAAGCCGGTATTTATGTCAGATACTGGAAGAAGCCAAGACTGGACAACCATCTCAGGATCACGGTGGGAACCGACGGGGAGATGGACCGTCTGGCGGAGTTCCTGCAGAATTACCGGCAGAACTGACGCTTCTTTATACGGGAAACAAATACAGAGGAAAAGAATATGGCTGCATATGAAGCTTTTGCCTGGGTCTACGACCTGTTTATGGACAATGTTCCATATGATGAATGGGAAGAATATCTGACAGAGCTGCTGGCTGAACGTGGCATCACGGACGGGATCGTGCTTGACCTTGCCTGTGGGACCGGAGTCATGACAGAGCGGTTCGCAAGGCGCGGATTCGACATGATCGGAGTGGATGCCTCTGCGGAAATGCTTGATAAAGCTCTGGAAAAACGGGACGAAAGCGGCTCGGATATTCTCTATCTGCAGCAGGATATGACTTCTTTTGAACTGTACGGGACTGTCAGGGCTGTGCTCTGCCTGTGTGATTCCGTCAACTATCTGCTGACGGAGGAGGAACTGCTGCAGACATTCCGCCTGGTCAACAATTACCTGGACCCGGGAGGATGTTTTATTTTCGACATGAACACTGTGGCCAAATACAGGGATCAGCTGGGCAGCAGGACCTTTGCGGAGAACCGGGACGAGGGCAGCTTCATCTGGGAAAACGAATACGACGAAGAAACCGGCATCAATACCTACGATCTGACGCTGTACATCGCATGCGACGAAGAGAATTCCCTGTTTGAGCGCAGCGAAGAAGTGCACAGGCAGAGAGCTTATCCCATCAGCACGGTGGCCCGTCTTCTGGAGGAGGCAGGCCTGACCCTGGAGAAGGTCTACGGGGACGCATCAAGAGAGCCCGGGACCGAGGCGTGCGAAAGAGTCTTTTTTGTAGCGAGAGAACGGACAAAAAAGAAAGTTTCCGAAAGCACTCCTTAATTTTTTCCTTATTCTGTTGACTTTTTGAAAAAAGTGTTTTATCTTACTGGATGCATTTAAGAATAAAAGGGAATTATACTTCAGACACGGTTCCGGAAAGACCGTGGTTTCTGTCCGGGGTAAAAGAAAATGAATCTTATAAAGAAAAACACACAGACTTCTGCTCAATTGCCGCATCAGTCAGTCCTTCTTGAAATACCGGAGGAAGAAAGCGCGCTGGTTAAGATACTGAACAGGTATTCTGTGTTTTTTCATGCGCTTCTTTCCTGTGGTGTCATATTTCTGATCGAATGGATGTCCAGACATTCCTTTGCGGAGGCAGTCGGGTTTGTGACGGGAAGGCCGCTGGTATTCCTGTACAATGCCCTTATCATTTTTATCTCTCTTATGTTTGTCTACCTGTTTAAACGCAGGATGGAAATGCGGATGGTGATCTGTACCTTCTGGCTTCTGCTGGGCACGATCAACGGCTGCGTTCTGCTGAAGAGGGTCTCTCCTTTCGGGTTTACGGATCTGAAGATGATCAATGACCTGTTTACCATGGAGAGCAACTACTTTTCGGATACGGAGGCTGCGCTTGCCATTCTCCTGATATCGGCCATTGTTGTTTTCCTGATCGTTTTCTGGGTCAGGGGACCGAAGTTTACGGGGGCGCTTCACAGACTTCCGGATACGTTCATACTGGCCGCCATGCTGCTTCTCTTCCCGAAAGTCACGAACGCCGCGGTCAGCAATCATATTCTGGCGGAGTACTTTGAAAATCTTGCCCAGGGCTATAAGGACTACGGGTTCATCTACAGCTTTTCCGCCAGTGTGATGGACAGGGGAATGCATACCCCTGAAAGCTATTCGGAAGAGGCTGTGGAAAGCGCTCTGGCCCATATCCGGATGGAAGAAGACATTGCCGTTCTGCCGGAATCTGATGAGGATGAACCGGAGGCATCTGCCGGCATTGTGCCGCATACCATGACAAAGACGGCTTCCGCATCGGTGGAGACGGACATTCCTACCGAACCGGTGACCGCCGGATCTCCGGCGGATCCGGAGGAAATGCCGAATATCATATGTGTTCTGCTGGAATCCTTTGTGGATCCCACAGAGATCAATTTTCTGGAACTGAGTGAAGACCCGGTTCCTTATTTTCATTTATTGTACGATACATACTCTTCAGGGTACCTTACGGTACCGGTTGTGGGAGCCGGGACGGCGAACACGGAATTTGAAGTCCTGACGGGCATGTCCATGCAGTACTTCGGGCTTGGAGAGTATCCCTACAAGACCATCCTGAAAAAAACAAACTGTGAGAGCATAGCCGCCGACCTGGCGGATCTGGGTTACGGAACCCATGTGGTCCACAACAACGGCGGGAACTTCTACAGCCGGCGGGAGATTTTTTCTCAGATGGGCTTCGATACCTTTACCAGCAAGGAAATGATGGATATCCGGGAATACACTCCGCTGGGGACCTGGCCGACGGACCATATCCTGGTCGGAGAGGTTAAAAAGGCGCTCGATCTGACACCGGACCAGAGCGATTTTGTCTACACCATCACCGTTCAGGGACATGGCGAATATCCTGAGGAAAAAGTGATCGAAGATCCCGATATCACAGTCAGCGGCTCAGGAGAAGAAGCAAAGGACAATCAGTGGGAATATTACGTGAACATGATCCATGAGATGGACCAGTTTATAAACGAACTTGTCACCATGCTGGAAAACCGGGACGAGAAGACCATCGTGGTCCTGTTCGGAGATCACCTTCCCACCATGGGCCTTTCCGAGGAGGATATGGCTTCAGGCAGTATCTTCAAGACAAAGTATGTGTCATGGAATAATTTCGGCGTGGAGAAAAAGACATCCGATATTACATCCTATCAGCTGATGGCGGAAATCCTGGACCAGATCGGGTATCATATCGGAACCATGTTCCGTTTTCACCAGAAACGCGATACCTATGTATCGGACGAGGAATACAAAGAGGACCTTGAACTGCTGCAGTACGACATTCTCTACGGAAACCATTATGTTTACGGAGGAGGAAACCCTTATCCGGCCACCGATCTTGTCATGGGGACCCAGGACATCATCCTGAACCGGATCGCGAAGGGAGTCCAGTACGCGTTCGTCATAGGGAAAAACTTTACCCGGTGGAGCAAGGTCTATATAAACGATGAGAAGATCTCCACAAAATATCTCAGTTCCCATATGCTGCGGATCAAGGCGGAAAAACTGAAAGAAGGGGAGAACAGCGTGGTGGTTAACCAGGTGGGCTCCTCGTCGACCATATTCAGAAGTTCCAATGAGCTTGTCTATACGGTTCTTCCCGAAACAGAGCCGCAGACGGAAAAACAGACAGAAAAGCAGACCCAGGCCCAACCGGGCATTTCCAGATAGCCATACACCCATCAGACAAACCCATCGGACAGACAGAAGGAGAGGACAGACATGAAATTTACGAAAATGCAGGGAATCGGAAACGATTATGTCTATGTAAACGGATTTGAAGAGTCAGTGGAAGATCCGTCTGAAGCGGCCAGACTGGTCAGCGACAGACATTTCGGGATCGGATCCGACGGACTGATCCTTATCTGCCCGTCCGAAACGGCCGATGCGAAAATGGTCATGTACAATTCTGACGGAACACTGGGGTCCATGTGCGGAAACGGCGTCCGCTGTGTCGCCAAGTATGTGTATGACTACGGTATCGCCAGAAAGCAGACGCTTCATATCGAGACCGGCAGCGGGATCCGCGAGCTTTTTCTGACGTTTGACGAAGAGGGCCTGGTGGATCAGGTGAGAGTGAATATGGGTCAGCCGGAGCTGCGTCCGGACCGGATCCCGGTCGTGCCCGCACTTCTGTCGGGCAGAAGACGTCTGGAAAGACAGGCTGTCGTTGAGAGCTTCCCGGACAGCGAAGAAGCAGGACTTGAGAAGAACAGTCCCGTGATCAGCAGGACTCTGGAGGTGCGAGGTTCCTTCTATCAGGCTACCTGTGTTTCCATGGGGAATCCTCACTGTGTGATCCCCGTGGAGGATCCCTCCGCCCTGAATCTGGAGAAGATCGGACCGTATTTTGAACATCTTGAAGCATTTCCTGACAGGGTGAACACGGAATTTATAAAAGTGAGAAACAGCCGTGAAGTGGAGATGCGCGTCTGGGAGCGCGGCGCGGGCGAGACGCTGGCCTGCGGGACCGGTGCGTGCGCGGTGGCGGTTGCCTGTATTCTGAACGGATGGACCGAAAGAAAGGTAACGGTAGCGCTTCGGGGCGGAAACCTGGAGATTGAGTGGAACGAGGAAGACGGAAATGTATATATGACCGGTCCTGCGCGCAAAGTCTTCGACGGAATTGTATCTTTGAAAGAACTTGCGTGCGGTAAAGGCGCATGATATAGTTTTGCTGTAAACAGAACCCGGCACTTTACTGTGCCATGTATTGTATCCCGCAGCGCCGGAGGGAACAGTCCGCAGCCGGACCCGGGCGCCGCACCCGCAAAGGGGCGGCAGCCTGCAGGTGGTCAGGAGAGGACCTCTCTTATAAGGCAATGCAATTGATGGGAATAATAACAGGAGGTCAAAAAATGAATAAGAGATTTGAAACATCCAAACTGGTACTGCTTGGTCTGATGACTGCAATACTGCTTCTGATGGCATACACCCCGCTTGGCTATCTGAATGTGGGGCCGCTTGCCATAACCCTGAATGTGATCCCGGTCGCCATTTCGGCCATTACGCTGGGGCCTGTGGGTGGAGCGATTGCAGGCAGCGTTTTCGGGCTTACCAGTTTTTTGCAGTGTATCGGAGTAGGAGGAACCAGCGCCATGGGAGCGGTCCTGTTCGGAATCAATCCTTTCCTGGCCTTCGTACAGCGTTTTGTTCCCCGCCTTCTGGACGGCTTCCTGTTAGGGTATGTCTTTGCCGGATGCCGTAAAAAAGCCAACACCTATGTGGCATGCGCGATCACAGGTTTCTGTTCCGCCTTTTTCAATACCGTTTTCTTCATGACACTGCTTGTCGTGCTGTTCGGCAGCACACAATATATGCAGGAGCTGATCGGCGGAAGGAACATTCTGGTGTTCATCTGCACGTTTGTCGGAATCAATGCGGTCTGTGAGATGATCTTCTCCACTGTCATTACGGCGGCCGTTGGCGCGGCTCTGTTCAGGGCCCACGTTGTTCCAGCCATGCCGAAAGCGGAGACTGTCTGAAAGTAAAAAGGAGAGCCTGACCTATGGTATTAGCGGTCGATATAGGGAATTCCAATATTGTTCTGGGGTGTTTTGAGAAGAAACAGATCCGTTTCATAGAACGTCTTTCAACGAACAAGAACAGCACGGCCCTGGAATACACCATCCTGATCAAGAATATTCTGGAACTGAACCAGTTAAGCGGTGAGACTTTTGACGGAGCGATCATTTCCTCTGTGGTACCGTCCATCACCCATACCATGGCAGAAGCGGTAAAACGCCTGACCGGTGTGGACGCCATGATCGTCGGCCCGGGCGTGAAGACCGGTCTGAAGATCCTTCTGGACAATCCGGCCCAGCTTGGGAGCGACCGGGTGGCTGACGCGGTGGCCGCTATTTCCGAATACAAGGCTCCTCTGATCATCATAGACATGGGGACGGCCACCACCATCTCAGCGGTGGATGAGGACAGAAGTTTCCTGGGCGGTGTGATCATTCCGGGCCTGCAGGTGTCTCTGGATTCGCTTACGTCCAGGACTTCCCAGCTGCCGAATATCAGCCTGGATCCGCCGCGTGCGGTAATAGGGAAAAATACGGTGGACTGCATGCGCAGCGGCATCATCTATTCTACGGCTTCCAGCATAGACGGGGTCGTGGACAGGATAGAAGAGGAAATAGGAAAGCCCTGCACAGTCATATCGACCGGAGGGCTTGCGAGGATCATCGTGCCCTACTGCAGAAGAAAGATCATTCTGGATGATCTTCTGCTGCTGAAAGGACTGGATATCATATACTATAAGAACCGCGGTTAAGAGGTTCAGTAGGCGGCTCCGTCAATAGCGGTGCCGCTGTTTTCAGCTGATTTGGAAGGTTCGCCGATCACAAGGACACTGTTTGGCAGGCAGGCGATAAAACCGCCCCGTTCGTCGATGGCATCCATCTGGGTGCAAAGCTGGTCCGGGCAGTTCGCGTGGATCATCTTCGCACGGCCGTCCTTGATCTGCAGGGTGTTGTGACCGCCTATATCGATGTCCTGGTCTTTGCCCAGAGAGTATTCGCCGAAGACGGTTCCGTTTACAGAGACTTCAACGCTTCCGAAATCCCTGCGGCTTTCCACAAGGGTCACGATGCCCCAGACGGCAAGCGCGACGATGAGAAGGCCGGAGAATACGAAAAGTTCGGTCTTCGTAAATCTGCTTTTGTCCTGATTCATTTTCTATCCCCCATTTAAGTTCTTTCGTTAATCCTGACATATGATACACGAAAAAAACAGGGAACGCAAGGGAAAGGAGCATTTCATGCTGAAGGGAAAAACAATTCTGCTGGGAGTCACCGGCGGGATCGCCGCATACAAGGCAGCCAATCTTGCCAGCCTGCTGAAGAAACAGCACGCGGATGTACAGGTGGTCATGACTGAAAATGCCTGTCAGTTCATTACCCCTGTCACATTTGAGACTATTACCGGGAATAAATGCCTGACGGACACCTTTGACCGTAATTTTCCTTTCGAGGTGGAACATATCTCGCTGGCCAAAAAAGCAGACTGTGTCCTGATCGCCCCTGCGACTGCCAATGTGCTGGCTAAGCTGGCGCATGGAATAGCGGACGACATGCTGACGACCACCGTGCTGGCCTGCACATGCCCTCTTCTTGCGGCACCGGCCATGAATACAAGAATGTATGAGAATCCGGTGACACAGGACAATCTGAAGACCCTTGCCCATTACGGCTGGACGGTCATAGAGCCTGCCGTCGGACATCTGGCCTGCGGTGATGAAGGCAAAGGAAAATTCCCGAAAGAGGAACTCCTGGTGGAATATGTCATCCGTGCCGCTGCCTATCAGAAAGACATGGAAGGACTGCGGGTCATGGTGACGGCAGGTCCTACAATGGAAGCCCTGGATCCTGTCCGTTTTCTTTCCAACCATTCATCCGGAAAGATGGGATATGCGATCGCGAATGAATGCTGCAGAAGAGGAGCTGAAGTGACCCTGGTCACCGGTAAGACTTCGCTGGAAGTCCCGCCGCAGGTGACGGCGGTACATGTCGTCAGTGCTCAGGACATGTTTGAAGCGGTATCCCTTCGTGCCGGCGAGCAGGATATTGTCATCAAAGCGGCGGCAGTTGCGGACTACAGGCCCCAGGTCAGGTCGGAGCATAAACTGAAAAAGTCGGATGAGGACCTGAGCATCCCCCTGGAGCGTACAACGGATATCCTTGCCTGGCTGGGGGAACATAAGAAAAAAGGCCAGATCCTTTGCGGTTTTGCCATGGAGACCGAGGACCTTGTTCCAAGGGCCCGCGGAAAGCTGGAGAAGAAGAATCTGGATATGATCGCTGCCAACAATGTGCTGGTGAAAGGCGCGGGGTTTGGCGGCGACACAAACGTAGTTACACTGGTTACCAGGGACTCCTGTGAGGAACTGGAACTGATGAGCAAAGAAGCAGTGGCCCGTATTCTGGCTGACAGAGCACTGGCACTGTATAAAGAAAAGGAGAGATAGAAATGGCAGACAAGAGCACATGCAGCGGAGCTTCAACCTGTGACAGAGCAAGCTGCGAAGGATGTCCCAGCGCGGCGGCAGCAGGCGGAAATCCCTTTGCGGCTCCCATGAACCAGTATTCAGACATTGCCCATGTAATCGGCATCGTCAGCGGAAAAGGAGGCGTCGGCAAATCCATGGTGACTGCCTCACTGGCAAACGAGCTTGCGGCAGCAGGATACAGAGTAGGAATCCTGGACGCGGACATTACCGGACCGTCCATTCCCAGAATGTACGGCCTGCAGGGTATGGCCGTGATGGATGAAAACGGCATTCTTCCGAGGCTTACGGACAATGATATCAAGGTGATCTCACTGAACCTTCTGATGCAGGACCCGGAAGCACCGGTGATCTGGAGAGGACCCGTCATCGCCAACTTGGTGAAACAGTTCTGGTCGGATGTGATCTGGGGAGAACTGGATTATCTTCTGGTGGACATGCCTCCGGGAACAGGAGATGTACCGCTTACGGTCTTCCAGTCACTTCCGGTCGAGGGGATCTTCGTGGTGACATCCCCGCAGGATCTGGTCCGCATGATCGTGACCAAGGCCTGCAACATGGCAAAGACCATGAACATTCCCGTGCTTGGCGTCATCGAGAACTACAGCTATCTGATCTGCCCGGACTGCGGGAAGAAGATCTCTGTTTTCGGTACAAGTACGCTGGATGAGACGGCGAAGGAGATGGGCCTGAAAGTGGCCGGAAAGATGCCGGTGGATCTCGCACTGAACGGTGCCAGCGAAGCAGGAGCTTTCGCTTCGGCAAGAAATGCCTATCTTGAGGAAGGGGTTGCCGCGCTTCGCTCTCTTCGATAAAGGGTACAGAATTCAATTCCTGATACAGACAGGATAAAGAAGGCTGGGAGGTTATTCCTCCCAGCCTTCTGTAAATCTGTAGTTAACGGAGATACGCCGGACGATCTCGCCCTCTTTTAATTCTATGTCACATACATCGGTCACGGCCGGAAGCGAATCTGAATCTTCCAGCTCCAGCGTGATCCAGGTCATGGCCGCCTCGTTGGCGGCTTCTACTGCCTCGTCCAGGGTCTCCCCGGAAGCGCGGCAGTCTTCCAGGTCAGGAAAATACCCTTCATAGGTTCCCTTCTCATTTTTGTGAAATACAGCCGGATATATGAATTTCATCATTGACCTCCGTTATTCTGTCTTCTTTTTAAAGGCAGCCCTTTTCCTGAGGGTGGGATCCAGAATCTTTTTCCGGATGCGCAGGCTCTTCGGAGTGACCTCCAGAAGCTCGTCGGTATCGATAAATTCCAGTGCCTGTTCCAGACTGAGGATCCTGGGCGGTGTAAGCTTCAGAGCCTCGTCTGATCCGGAAGCACGGGTGTTGGTCAGATGCTTGGTCTTGCAGACGTTCAGCTCGATATCTTCGGGCTTGGCGCTCTGCCCGATGACCATACCTGAGTAGACCTTTTCTCCCGGAGCGATAAAGAGTGTACCTCTGTCCTGGGCATTGAAGAGACCGTAAGCCACGGATTCTCCGCCTTCAAAGGCGATCAGGGAGCCTGTGGTACGGTACTGCAGATCTCCCTTGTAGGGGCCGTAACCGTCGAAGATAGTATTCAGGACACCGTTGCCCTTGGTATCGGTCATGAAATCTCCACGGTAGCCGATCAGTCCGCGGGAAGGAATGGAGATCTCCAGGCGGGTATTGCCGCTCTGGCCTACGTTCATGGCACGGAGTTCTCCCTTTCGCAGGCTGAGCTTCTGGATGACGGTTCCGGAGTATTCGTCGGGAACATCGATGTAGGCCAGCTCCATGGGCTCAAGCAGCTTTCCGTTTTCGTCTCTTTTATAGATGACTTCGGCTTTGCTGACCGCGAATTCATATCCTTCTCTGCGCATCGTCTCGATCAGGATGGAAAGATGAAGTTCGCCGCGGCCCGATACCTTGAAGGTATCCGTATCCTGCGTATCCTCCACACGAAGGCTGACATCCGTATTCAGCTCGCGGTAGAGACGGTCTCGGATGTGGCGGGAGGTCACGTATTTTCCTTCCTGTCCGGCAAGCGGGCTGTCATTTACGATGAAATTCATGGAGATGGTCGGCTCGGAGATCTTCTGGAAGGGGATCGGGTCCGGGCAGTCGACTGCGCAGATGGTATCACCGATATGAAGGTCTGAAATACCGGAAATGGCTACGATGGATCCGATGCCGGCTTCCGCCACATCTACCTTGTTCAGTCCGTCAAACTCGTACAGCTTGCTGATCTTTACCTTCTGCATCTTGTCAGGATTATGATGGTTGACAAGAACGCATTCCTGGTTGACGCGGATCGTTCCGCGGTCTACTTTTCCAACACCGATCCGGCCGACATATTCGTTATAGTCAATGGTGCTGATCAGCAGCTGGGTCGGTCCGTTCTCATCACCGGAAGGAGCGGGGATATAATTCAGGATAGTCTCGAAAAGAGGTTCCATGCTTGTGCCGGGAGAGTGCAGGTCCAGGGTCGCGTAGCCGCCCTTTGCCGAAGCAAATACAAAGGGACAGTCCAGCTGTTCGTCAGAAGCATCCAGATCCAGGAAAAGCTCCAGCACTTCGTCGATGACTTCCTCGGGCCTTGCCTCCGGACGGTCGATCTTGTTGATGCATACGATGACGGGCAGATTCAGTTCCAGTGCCTTGCGAAGCACAAACTTCGTCTGCGGCATGGAGCCTTCGAACGCGTCGACTACCAGGACGACGCCGTTTACCATCTTCAGTACCCGTTCCACTTCTCCGCCGAAGTCCGCGTGGCCCGGCGTATCGATAATGTTGATCTTGGTGTTTTTATAGAAAACTGCCGTATTTTTTGACAGAATCGTAATGCCGCGTTCCCTCTCAAGGTCGCCGGAGTCCATGACACGCTCCGCCACCTCCTGATTTTCACGGAAAACGCCGCTCTGCTTGAGAAGTTCATCCACCAGAGTGGTCTTGCCATGATCTACATGCGCGATAATGGCAATATTTCTCACATCTTCTCTGATCATATATTCCTCCGTTTTATAACTAATCTTTGCACGCCGTTTTTGATTTTATCATAAACTTTCCTAATTACAAGTGCTTTTTCCAGGAAGAAAAAACAGTTTGCCTATTTGGCTGTTTTATGATACTATCTTTCAGTGGTAGACAAACGTTTTTCACTCACAAACATTTAAGGAGAAAGCATGTCGGAAAATAAAAAATACTTTGTTGTGACACAGAAGGCTGTTCCCGAAGTGCTGCAGAAAGTAGTGGAAGCCAAGATGCTGATGGAGACCAGACAGGTCAGAACGGTCCAGGAAGCTGCCGACCGTGTAGGTATCAGCCGGAGCTCCTTTTACAAATATAAAGAAGACATTTTTCCGTTCCGGGACAATGTAAAAGGAAAGACCGTTACATTTGTCATGCAGATGCAGGATGTACCGGGGCTTTTATCCAACGTTCTTCAGGTGATCGCCCAGTACCGCGCGAACATCCTGACCATTCACCAGACCATCCCGGTGAACGGCGTAGCGCTTCTGACCTTTTCCGTGGATGTTCTGCCCACCACAGGCGACATCTCGGGGATGATCGAATCCATAGAAGAACAGGAAGGCGTTCAGTCTCTGAAGATACTTGCAAGAGAATAGACAGCATGCGGCAAGGAGGACAACAACCATGAAAGCAGCAGTACTTGGCTACGGCACCGTCGGATCCGGCGTAGTACATGTAATAGAAGAAAACCACGATGTGATCCTCGAGAAGTCGGGCATCGACCTCGAAGTGAAATATGTGCTGGATCTGAGAGATTTCCCGGGCGACCCCATCCAGGAAAGGATCGTACACGATTTCAAGGTGATAGAAGAGGATCCCGAAATCGGCGTAGTGGCGGAAGTCATGGGAGGAACAGGAGCCGCGTACGAATTTACAAAGCGCCTGCTGAAAGCCGGAAAGAGTGTCAGCACCTCCAACAAGGAACTGGTGGCACAGCACGGCACCGAGCTGCTGGACATTGCGAGGGAAAATCATGTCAGCTATATGTTCGAGGCCAGCTGCGGGGGAGGCATCCCCATCATCCGGCCGCTTCGCACCTGCCTGAACGCGGAAAGGATCGATGAGATCACCGGCATCGTGAACGGGACCACCAACTACATCCTGACCAAAATGATCGAGGAAGATCTTGAGTTTTCCGATGCCCTGAAAGAGGCACAGGACATGGGCTATGCCGAGAGAAACCCGGAAGCCGACATCGAAGGGCATGACGCCTGCCGTAAGATCGCCATTCTCTCTTCACTGGCCTACGGAAAACGCGTGGACTATAAAGATATCTACACGGAAGGTATCAGCAGAATTACAGCAGCTGACATACGGTATGCCGAAAAAATGAGGAAGACCATCAAGCTGCTGGCCTACAGCCACCTGGATGACGGAAAAGTACTGGCAATGGTCGCTCCATACCTGGTGGGACAGGAAGATCCCCTCGGCGCGGTAAAAGGGGTATTCAACGCTATCTTTGTCCACGGGAACATGCTTGGAGATGCCATGTTCTACGGAAAGGGAGCCGGAAAAGACGCGACGGCCAGCGCTGTTGTGTCGGATCTGATCGAACAGGCGCAGACTGCCGGTGCACCGGTCATGTCCGGTTGGTCCGATGAAAAACAGGAAATGCAGGATGTGAAAGACAGCTGCAGACAGTTCTTTGTGCGAATCCCCTCTGATGAAGAATCTCTGCGGCAGGCGGCTGCCGTATTCGGAAGCGGGCAGTTTGTGAATGCTGATATAGAAGGGGAAACCGGCCTGGTTACCGGAATTCTGAGCGAAAAAGACTTTGCGGACAGACTGGCAGAATTCGGAAAAGCTGTTTCTTTCATCAGAATCAGAGATTAAATCAGCCGGATTTCTGAAATAATATTCAGTAAATTCATGGAAATAGAAACAGGTTCAGGCGGCTGGACCTGTTTTTTATTCGAAAACAGGAATAATAATACAGCACTATGCATAAAAATGGAGTAAAATATGCGACAAAATTGTAAATCCGGTTTACTTTACTGCAAAAACATGATAGAATGATACGGTAGCCTAATAATAAGTATCGCAACAACATAAAAGGGGAAAAGTAAAAATGAAAGTGACAGATGTCAGAGTGAGAAAGATGACGAAAGAAGGGAAGATGAAGGCAATCGTCTCAATCACGCTTGACGATGAATTTGTGGTACATGACATCAAGCTGATCGAAGGTGACAAAGGGCTCTTTATCGCAATGCCAAGCCGTAAGATGGCGGGCGGTGAGTATCGGGACATCGCTCACCCGATCAATTCCGAAACGAGAGAACGCATTCAGCAGATCATTCTCGACGCATATGAGAAAGCTGCTGATGAGCCGGAAGAAGAATAAGATGAAAAAACCTGCAGGCGGATCCCGCTTGCAGGTTTTTGAGTGTATGGAAGCTGAATGTACAGATA
>CACZSG010000250.1 GCA_902783665.1 uncultured Lachnospiraceae bacterium
AGTCAGAGGGACGTTCACCAGTGACTCATCCATCGTCTGTTATCACAAAAAATTCACAAAAATGGGCCTTCTGTTATGTTGACTTTCACGAAAGAAAAGACTATAACATGTGGCAGATGAACAAAGCGATGCTTGCCCGGAAGGGCAGACAGCAAGCGCAAGGAAATCAGTTGCAGCAGACCATATTCAAAGCCTTACTGGAGCCGACCTCCTGCAGGGCTTTTTTTGTGCGGCAAACCGCACGGACTGCTGCCAAAACCTCCCGGCTAAGGATAAATTCTGAAAAATCATGAACTTACAAAGGGAGAAAACAAGATCAAAGGAGCATGAGAACGATGAAAAGGACAATGCAGGGAAACAAACTGAGAAAAGTATTCGCGGCAGCGGGCCTGGCGGTCTGCCTGCTGAGCACGGGGGCGGCTTCCGCTTTTGCGGCGGAGGATTCGCAGGTCATCATCAGTACGGATTATCCGGGCGTCAGCGCAAAGCCGGGCGCATCAGTCACCTTCCCGCTGTATATTGTCAACGATACAAAAACGGAGGAGGACGCTTCTCTGCAGGTAAAGGATCTGCCGGAAGGCTGGACCGGTTACTTCAGGGGAAGCGACAGTGAAGTGTCCAGCGTGCATATCAGCGCAGGCCAGGAGAAGGCGGACAGCCCGAAGCTGAGTTATTCGCTGACTGTTCCGGAGGATGCCGAGGACGGCGATTATACTTTTACCGTTCTGGCAGAAGGAAAAGAGACTTCTTCAGAGACGAAGATGACGGTCACCGTAACGGCGCAGGAAGCGGGACAGAGTGATTTCACAGCCCAGTATCCGCAGCAGCAGGGCGATACTTCCACCAAATTCAGCTTTGACACAACTGTCATCAACAACCGTCTGACACCGCAGTCCTACGCGCTGGCAGCACAGGCACCGGAAGGCTGGACCGTTACCTTCACACCGGCAGGCGACACCACGAAGGTGGCTTCCCTTCCTGTGGATGCCGGCAAGAGCCAGGGCCTGACCATCGCCGTGACGCCTTCCGAGACCGCACAGCAGGGCGATTATGATATCCCGGTAACGGCTGTTTCCGCCGACGATTCCCTGACACTGGACCTGCAGGTCTCCATCACGGGAACTTACGGTGTGACTCTCAGCACGCCCACCGGAAACTTAAGCGCCAGCGCCTACGCGGGGGAGGAGACCAAGGTGACTATGTCCGTGACGAACTCCGGAAATGTGGACCTGGAGAATCTGCAGCTGGCCGCCCAGGGTTCTACCGACTGGAACATCCGCTTTGACGAGACAACCATCGATCTGCTGGAGCAAGGCGCGACAAAAGAAGTAACTGCCTATATCCAGCCGGCGAAGAACGCCGTGATCGGAGACTATGTCACCGTGATGACCGTATCCAACGCTCAGGCGAAAAGCGAGGCGGACCTGAGGATCTCCGTGAAGAACCACACCACCTGGGGCCTGGCCGCCGTGGCGGTGATCGCAGTGGTCTGCGTATGCATCGCAGCTGTTATCCGCAAATACGGAAGAAGGTAATCCGACATGACAGAATCTGAAGTAATGATCAATATCGCCGGACTGACCAAGACCTACGGAACAAAGACGGCAGTGGATCACCTGACCCTGCAGGTGGCCAAGGGTGAAGTGTTCGGTCTGCTGGGCCCCAACGGAGCCGGAAAGACCACCACCATCCTGATGCTGCTGGGCCTGACCGAGCCTGCCGAGGGCAGTGCCCAGATCGACAGCATCGACTGCACCCGGGACGCCATGAAGGTAAAACGGATCACCGGATACCTTCCGGACAATGTGGGCTTCTACCCGGACATGACCGGAAGAGAGAACCTGAGATTTACGGGAAGACTGAACGGCCTGGAGCCGGAGGAGATAGAGAAGCGGATCGACTCACTGCTTGAAAGAGTGGGCATGACGGAGGCCGCCGACCGGAAGACAGGCACCTATTCCCGAGGCATGAAACAGAGGCTGGGCATTGCGGATGTCCTGATGAAGGATCCGAAAGTGATCATCATGGATGAGCCGACCCTGGGTCTGGACCCGGAGGGCATGAAGGAGTTCCTGCACCTCATCCGTGAACTGGCGGTGGAGGACGGCAGGACCATCCTGATTTCTTCCCATCAGCTTTACCAGATCCAGCAGGTCTGCGACCGTGTGGGTCTGTTCGTGCAGGGAAGCATGATCGCCTGCGGAAAGATTTCCGAGCTGGGCACCCAGCTGGCCATGCAGAATCATTTTGCGCTGGAAGTGGAAGCCGCGCCGCTGGACGACCGGTTCCTGGGCTTCATCAGCTCGCTGGACGGCGTGAAGGATATCACCGGGGAAAGCTCCCGGATGCTGATCCACTCCAGCCGGGACCTGCGGAAAGACGTTACCGCCTTCCTGGGCGAAAACGGCTATGAACTGCTGTACCTGAGGCAGAAGGGCGGAGACCTGGACGAGATCTACAGCAGCTATTTTGAACACGCGGAAGAGGAGGCGGAGCACCATGGCAAAGAGCATAAGCATGGAAAAGAAAGCCGCATCTGAACATGCAGCAAGAAGGAGCGCCCTTGGGGCTCTGTACCGGAAGGAAATGTCCGACCACATCAGAGGAAAGAGGTTCCTGATCATTCTTCTTCTGGTGGCTGTCACGACGGCCGCCGGCATCTACGGTGCGGCGACAGGGATGAAAGATGAACTGGCAAAAGACGCCAACTTCGTTTTCCTGAAGCTGTACACCACAGGCGGAGCTTCCGTTCCGTCCTACGTGTCCTTCATGGCACTGATCGGTCCCTTCGTCGGCTTGATGCTGGGCTTTGACGCCGTCAATTCAGAGCGGAGCAACGGCACGCTGAACCGCCTTCTGGCGCAGCCCATCTACAGGGACAGTGTGATCATCGGAAAATTCCTTGCAGGCACGGCATTGATCGCCATCCTTGTAACCGCAAGCAGTGTTCTGACAGGGGCAGCCGGTTTTCTGACCACCGGACTTCTTCCGGAGGGAGAGGAGCTGGCCCGGGTGCTGGTGTACATCCTGTATTCCATCATCTACATCTGCTTCTGGCTGGCACTTGCCATCATGTTCTCGGTCTTCTGCAGACATTCCGCGACTTCGGCACTGGCATCCATTGCCGTGTGGGTCATCTTCGCCGTGTTCATGAGCCTGCTGGCAGGCTTTCTGGCCGGAGTCATCTACCCGATGACGACAGATTATGAACAGGCAGTAAACGCACTGAACAACTACAACTGCCAGCTGTTCATCAACCGCCTGTCACCGTACTATCTGTACACGGAAGCGGTGAGCACCATATTGAACCCGTCTGTTCGTGCCGTGAATGCGGTAACTGTTTCGCAGATGGTAGGCGCCATCAGCGGCTATCTGCCGTTTGACCAGAGCCTGCTTCTGGTGTGGCCGCACCTGGTGGAGCTGACGGCACTGACGCTGGTAGCGTTCATGATTTCGTATATAAAGTTTATGAGGCAGGAGATCAGAGGAAACTGAGTCAGTTGGGACAATAGGGACGTTCGCCTCTGTCCCATTTTTTAAATGGGACAGAGGCGAACGTCCCTATTGTCCCACTGCTGAACACCTCTATTATCTTGAATACTTTAAAATAAAAAAGCATGATCCATGGAACAGGATCATGCTTTTTTGTGTAAAGAATGCTGTTTTAACAAGAACACCCACATCGTTAGATTTCGTAACAAGGATACTCTGCTGCCGTTTTGGTTTTACAGCTTTTTGCAGGTAATATCGTCGAATGAAAGACAGCCGTCGCCGAATTTCAGCTTGAGCAGGCCGCCCTTCCTGCCGAACTCGTTTTCACCGATGGGGTACAGCCGGAAGCTCATCTCAT
>CACZSG010000251.1 GCA_902783665.1 uncultured Lachnospiraceae bacterium
AGCGCCGAAGCAGACCGAGGCACCGAAGCAGACGGAAGCACCGAAGCAGACCGAGGCTCCTCAGACGGAAGCACCGAAGCAGACCGAGGCTCCTCAGACCGAGGCTCCTCAGACGGAAGCACCGCAGACTGAGGCTCCTCAGACAGAGGCTGAAGCTCCCGCAACCGAAGCAAATGAGGATGCATCCATCAGTGAAGGAGAGGACGCGGAGATCTATATTGACGACGGCAGCAGCTCCGAAGATGGCGGCACCGATGAAGGCGGCTGGTACGATGCAGATACCGGAAAATACTATGATGAGAACGGAAAAGAGATTACCGGCTGATCTGTGAACCTTTCTGATGTGACGTAAAGTTAGTCATTCATCCGGCATCCGGATGTTCCTGAAACAGAATACAAGTAAAAAAAGGAGTACGCTTCAGTTGTCGGCGTACTCCTTTTCTTCTGCAATTTTGACCCGCAGCCGGAACAGATATTTCGGCTGGTCTCCTGAATAATCGATGCGGAACATAAAAGCGGTAACATCGCTGTCGATGCGGTAGTGATGTTCCCGGATATAGGAAAGGAGCGGCATCAGCTGCTCTTTTTCTATGGAACGGAGATCGGTCAGAATGACCGGAATGGACACATAAGTGCCTTTCGGGCATGCCGTATTTTTTTTCGGCACCGGAATATTGTTTTGTGTCAGAAACAGGCGGTAGGTCCCGAGTCCCATCTTTATTGGCACCCTGTCGGGAAGTTCAGGGGCAAGGAGTACCTCCCTGGAAATACCGATGGACTGTGTGAACATGCCCGCATTCCGGATCCATATGTCGAAGGTGCTGTCCCAGAGACAGTCATCGTAATAGCAGTCCACTTTCTCATCGAAGGCTTCGAATTCCCGCGGATCGGTGAAATCTCCCTGGTATTCATCCAGATGACGCAGGGTGATCTGAAGCCCCGTGATCCTTACCTGCAGCAGCTGCAGCTCTTCCTGCATGACTGTCAGCTGTTTCCTGTATTCATCGATCACGCGGTCGGTGTCGCTTTCGCGGAAGGTCATAGCGATGGAATCCAGAGACAGATTGGAAGAGCGCAGTTTTTTGATGTGCAGCAGTGTCAGAAAATCTTCTTCCGAATACTCATAATAGTGGTTATCCGGATTCTGCCGGGGGTGGAGCAGTCCCTTTTTCCGGTATGCGCGGATGGTCTCTACATTAACGTGTGTCAGGTCGGAAAGTACTTTTATATTCATGGACAGCTCCTCGCGTTTGATACGGGTTCACAGGCAGTGGGGCGGTCAGCCCCGGAAAGCCCGGGGCTTTCTTCTGATCATCACACTATGGATGCCGGAAAGGCCGGAATTCTCTTCAGATCATCAGAGCGTCAGTCCCCCGCAGATCGCGGGCGCAATGGATACGCCGACCTTGCAGTAGGGGATCAGAGTTGCCTGAAGCGCGTGGTAGAGATCGGATTTTCCGGGCCAGACTGTGGTAAGCAGATGATTCTGCCGGTCCAGCTGATGGAACCAGGAGCCGTTCACATGGTCCACGACGCAGGTATCAAGATACTGCATGAACTGAGCGTACTGGTCCGCGTATTTTTCCTCTCCGGTCACCCGGTACAGGGTAGCAGCCGTGTTGATGCCTTCGGCCAGGGTCCAGTGCATGCGGTCATGAACGACAGGTTTACCGTCCCAGTCCGTGGTATAGACAATGCCCGGCGCGCCGTCCGCATTCCAGGCATCCGCGACGGCACGGTCAAACAGATTTTTGGCGGCTTCAATGTAAGGAGCTGCGTCTTCGCTGCTGCAGGCGGATACTGCCCACTGTGTGATCAGGCGGGACCATTCGATCCCGTGGCCCGGGGTGGCGCCGTAGGGTTTGAACTGATCGTCCGGCTTGTCCTTGTTGCATTCCAGGTCAGCGACCCACTGATCGTTGAAATGTTCCGGAATACGCCACTGGTTCTGGCCGGCCCAGCCAAGGACTCTGTCGATGATGCGGCCGGCGCGGACGCGGTATTTCTCATCGCCCGTCACATCGGCGGCGGCCAGAAACGCTTCGACGGTATGCATGTTGGCGTTCAGGCCCCGGTAGGGATCGAGAACCGTGAATTCGGTATTCCAGGTATCACAGGAAAGCCCTTCCTCTTCGTTCCAGAACCGCAGATCGTACAGGGCCAGTGCATCCGCAAGCAGCTTTTCTGCCCCCGGCCTTTTCGCAAGCACCGCAGAGGATGCCGCGAGAATGACAAAGGCATGCGCGTAGCACTGCTTTCCGGGAACTACGGCGTTGTCGGCCGTCAGTCCGGCATACCATCCGCCGTTCTCGTCATCATGGAGCTCTCCGAGCAGTCCCTTCAGCGCCGCGTCCACCAGTTCTTCACTTCCTTCATGCCCCAGAAAAGTGCCGAGGCTGTACACATGTGCCATCCGGCTGGTGATCCAGGTCTCGCGGTTTCTGTCCTTCCAGGGAGTTCCGTCGTCCCCGAGATAATAGGAACCGCCGCCCGGTGACGGGAACCGGTGCCCGAACCGGAGCAGATCCTCCGTCAGGCCCTTCAGAAAGGCACGGTTTTCTGGTGTATCGATAAGATATTTCTGTTCCATCAAGAGTTCCTCCCAGAATGATAAATTTAAAATACGGTGATCATCACAGACATAATCCGCGGTCATATGACCCGGCGTACGGCCCGCAGGATGGGCCGGCATGATCTGATATGATTATTTTATACTCGGGAAAGCCGGATTGCAAATAGAAAGCAGGCGGCAGAGGGAATAAAATGGCTAAAAAAAGATGATTAGACCTTGCAAGTCCATGAAGCGGGTGATAAACTGAACAAGCATTATGTCTTATGACTGATGCAGAATGATTATCACCGTACCTGCTCATCATGAGCAAAAGAGGAGGAAACTTTATGGAAAAATTTTTCAAACTGAAAGAGCACGGTACTGACGTACGTACCGAGCTGCTTGCCGGTATCACCACGTTTATGACGATGGCGTATATTCTGGCAGTCAACCCGAACATTTTGGGTGCTTCGGGCATGGATACCGGCGCTGTCTTCACGGCGACGGCTCTTGCTTCCGCGCTTGCCTGCGTATGCATGGCGCTGTTTGCAAACCTGCCGTTCGCGCTCTCCGCAGGCATGGGCCTGAATGCCTATTTCGCCTACACGGTCGTCATCGGCATGGGTTACGACTGGAGCGTAGCGCTGACAGCGGTATTTGCAGAAGGTATCATTTTCATCATTCTGTCACTGACCAATGTACGTGAAGCCATCTTCAACGCCATTCCCGGGACACTGAAGATCGGTGTATCTGTCGGAATCGGCCTGTTCATCGCATTTATCGGCCTTCAGAACGCCCATATCGCAGTGGACAGCGCTACTCTGGTCTCCATGTTCTCCTTCAGTTCTTCCATCAAGAACGGAACATTTAATTATGAAGGTATCACTGTTCTTCTTGCACTGATCGGTCTTCTGATCACCGCTTTCCTGGTGATCAAGCAGGTGAAGGGCAATCTTCTGATCGGTATCGTAGTGACATGGGTGCTCGGCATCATCTGCCAGCTGCTCGGATGGTATGTGCCGAATCCGGATGCCGGCTTCTACAGCCTGATCCCCTCCGCCATTATTTCCGCACCGGCTTCCCTGGCTCCTACATTCCTTAAGTTCGACTTCTCCGTGATCGGGACCGTAAACTTCTTTGTCATCATGTTCTCCTTCCTGTTCGTGGACATTTTCGACACACTGGGAACCCTCATCGGATGTGCCGCCAAGGCGGACCTTCTGGACGAGGAAGGACATCTTCCGGGAATCAAGGGTGCACTGCTTGCTGACGCTGTCGGTACTGTCGCAGGTGCCTGCCTTGGTACTTCCACCATCACGACCTTCGTTGAATCCTCTTCAGGTGTTGCAGAAGGCGGACGGACCGGTCTTACCGCTATCGCCACAGGTGCCATGTTCCTGCTTGCCCTGCTGTTCTCCCCGATCTTCCTGACCATCCCGTCCTTTGCGACCGCTCCGGCCCTGATCGTGGTAGGCTTCCTGATGATGCAGCAGGTGACCAAGATCGACTGGTCTGACGTGCTGGATGCCATCCCGGCTTTCATTGCCATCATGGCCATGCCGTTCCTGTACTCCATCTCCGAAGGTATCGCACTCGGAATCATTTCCTACGTGGTCCTGAACCTGCTTGCAGGAAGGACGAAAAAGATCTCTCCGCTGATGTATGTACTGGCAGTGGTATTTGTCCTCAAGTATATTATGCTTTGATCCGGACCGGTACAGTTCCGGAAAAGGGCGCTCCGAAAGGGGCGCTCTTTTTTTGCAGGCTGATTGAGTAACATTCAAAGTATAAAGAATACTTATTGATAGTATAATGGCAAAATGATTAAGAAAAATTGTAGATTTTGCATACAATTACTTGCGAAAACGATTTTTTTCTATCTTTCAGGAGTTGCAAAATGGGTGAGTGGAAGGAGATTGATCTGCGGTGGGTATCTCCCGGCCGTGGTTCGGGTACGGGGGTAAACAGCCGGGGGCTTTACAGAAGCCGTTTCATAGACAATCAATGCGGGAAGCGCATTTCGGAATCCTGACTCCGGATGGGTTTCCTTTTTTTGTGCCTTCATGAAACAGATTGTAATTTTAAAGATTCGATGGTACAGTAGGTTTGTCGAAAAGAACTCCAGGGAGAGATCAGGTGCCGGACGCCATGCGGTCCGGAGAATAGGGAAGCAGGTGAGATTCCTGCACGAACTCGTCACTGTGATTGGAACCATGCAGAAGAAAGTCCTGCCATATGAATGAGCGGGACGGCCACTGGAAACGGGAAGGCCTGTCTGTGTGGACTGCCATCAGCCAGGAGACCTGCCTGATCCCGGGTCTGGGCTTTAGCCCTGCCACGAGTAACTGGTTGAACCTGTGCCCGGAGACGTGTCTGCCTGACGTACCGCAGATATTCAGCTTTATGTTCTGTATTCTCTCATCCCTGCAGGCAGATCCGTACATCCGCACACAAGTCTCCTCCGCTTGGATACCCCGGAGCTTTTCAGACGGGCACAGCCCTATCAGAAAAAAGGAGGAAGTAACAATGAAAAAACATGTATTGACTGCAATGCTGCTGGCAGCAGGGTTGACCCTGACAGGTTCCCTTTCCTTCTGTGCATCTGCGCAGGAAGAGACGGAACTGCCGGAGACAGAGACAGCCGCCGAAGCCGGGGAAGAGGACGACGAAAACTACGACACCGGCGATGCGTCCCTGGACGATCCGCGCAACCAGGACGAGATCGGGGAAAAGGAGCTGCTTGTGGTCAGCTTCGGAACCAGCTTCAATGACAGCAGAAGACTGACCATCGGAGCCATTGAAGAAAAGCTTCAGGAGACTTTTCCGGAATGGTCGGTCCGCCGGGCGTTTACCGCGCAGATCATCATTGACCATATCGAGAAGCGGGACGGGATCCACATGGACAATGTGACGGAAGCCCTGGAACGCGCAGTGGAAAACGGCGTCAGGACTCTTGTCGTACAGCCGACACATCTGATGGACGGCCTGGAGTACCACGATCTGGAGGCAGAGCTTGCCGAATACGCGGACGTGATGGATATCTATCTTGGCACGAACCTGCTTTCCTCCGAGGAAGACAAGAAAGCTGTAGCCGGGATCATCACGGAGGAGATGGCCTCCTATGACGACGGCGAGACAGCCATCGTGTTCATGGGACACGGAACTGAAGCGGAATCGAACGGCGTTTACGAGGAGATGCAGAATATTCTTACGGAGGAAGGGTACGAGAACTTTTATATCGGTACCGTCGAGGCAGAGCCGACTCTGGAGGATGTCATCTCTGCCCTGGAAGAAAAAGAATATAAAAAAGTGGTCCTTCGTCCGCTGATGGTGGTGGCCGGAGACCATGCCAACAACGATATGGCGGCGGAAGATGATCCGGAGTCCTGGTACAGCATTCTGACGGACAAAGGTTACGAAGTGACATGCGTTCTGGAAGGGCTGGGACAGATCCCCGCTGTCCGCGATCTGTACGCTGCACATGCACAGGAAACCGTTGAGCAGGCGCTTTCAGAGTGACTGTCATACCGGAAAAGCAAGGAGTAAATAAGATATGAAAACAAACACAGCCGGAAAACTGGCGGTACTGCTGCTGGCCGGTATGGTACTTTCACAGCCTGTACCTGCACAGGAAACGGAACTGACTGCGCAGACGGAGGCGCTGGCAGAAACGGAGAAGTCCGCGGAAACGGAAACGCTTCAGGAGACGGAATCCGCAGCGGAAAGCACAGGAAAAGGCCAGGTCGCTTCCGCTTCCGAGATGGCGGATGTGGAGGAAGTGCTGGAGGACTGGATGGTTCCCATTGAAGGGAGCATGGTGGAAAACGGCACATATGATGTCCGTGTAAACTGCAGTTCGTCCATGTTCTCCATCGAGAAGGCCGTTCTGCATGTGCAGGACGGTGTGATGACGGCAGATCTGACCATGGGAGGCACCGGCTATCTTTATGTATATCCCGGTTCTGCTGAAGAGGCGGCAGCGGCGCCTGAAGAGGACCTGATCGCCTATACGGAGAATGAAGAAGAGCAGCATGTTTTCACCATCCCGGTAAAAGCACTGGATGATGTGACAAAATGCGCCGCCTTCAGCAAAAGAAAAGAGAAATGGTATGACCGCGCCCTGGTCTTCGTATCCACGTCTCTGCCTTCGGACGCGCTGAAGGGAAGGGAGCTTACGACCGCCGCTTCCCTTGGCCTGGAAGACGGAGAGTATCTTGTGGATGCTGTGCTGGCCGGCGGGTCCGGAAGGACTACCATTGAGTCCCCGGCCCATCTGACCGTGGAGAACGGTTCCATGACGCTCCAGGTAGTCTTCAGCAGTAAAAACTATGACTATATGATCGTGGACGGGGAAGTGTATCAGCCGGTCAACGAGGAAGGCAATTCCACATTTCTGATTCCCGCGGCAGGGTTCGACTGCCAGCTGCCGGTCATCGGAGATACCATTGCCATGAGTACGCCTCACGAAATCGAATATACCATCTCCCTTGACTCAGGCACGCTGGTGCCCTCGGAAAGTAATTAAGCGATGAGAAGAATACAGAACGACCATGCCAGATATATCGCCGGCTTTCTGCTGCTGGCGGTACTTCTGGCACTTCTGGTCATATGGAACATCAATACCGGCAGTGTGGACATACCGGCAGGAGAGATCCTGCGCATCCTTCTGCACGGACCGGACGGCAGCACGGCGGCGAATATTGTCTGGCAGCTCCGGCTCCCGCGCATCCTTACGGCTGTCATTCTGGGCGGCGCGCTGGCTGTGTCCGGGTTTCTGCTACAGACATTTTTCAGAAACCCCATCGCAGGTCCGTTCGTGCTGGGAATCTCTTCCGGCGCGAAGCTGATGCTCGCCTTTGTCATGATCGGGCTGCTTTCCCGGGGAAGATCTGTCAGTGCCGCCGGCATGGTGACAGCCGCTTTCGCAGGTTCCATGATCTCCATGGGGCTTGTTCTCGCAGTATCGGCAAAAGTGAACTCCATGCCGCTGCTGGTGGTCTGCGGTGTCATGATCAGCTATATCTGTTCGGCGGTGACGGATTTTGCCGTTACATTCGCGGACGATTCCAATATCGTCAATCTTCATAACTGGTCCATGGGAAGCTTTTCCTCCGCATCCTGGGAGAACATACGGAGCATGACGGTCCTGGTGGCCCTTACCTGCACACTGGCCTTCCTGCTGTCGAAGCCCATGGGCGCTTATCTTATGGGCGAAAGCTATGCGGAGAGCCTCGGTGTAAATCTGCGGCTGCTCCGCGCCATGCTGATCCTGGCATCCTCTCTTCTTGCCGCGTGCGTGACAGCTTTTGCAGGACCGGTCTCCTTTGTGGGGATCGCGGTGCCGCATCTGATGAAACAGATTCTGAGGACCTCGCGTCCCGTGATACTGATTCCCGGGTGCTTCCTGGGAGGGGCTGTATTCTGCCTCTTCTGTGACCTGATCGCAAGGACGGCCTTTGCCCCCTCGGAACTTTCCATCAGTTCCGTCACGGCCGTGTTCGGCGCACCGGTGGTCCTGATCCTGATGATCCGGAGGCAGACGCAGAAATGAGAGAACCTTTTTTTAAAACAGAGCATATGGCAGTAGGGTACCGCGGCCGCATCCTGATCGGCGGCATCGACCTGCAGCTGGAGAAGGGTGAGATCCTTACCCTGATCGGCCCGAACGGCGCCGGTAAATCCACCATTCTGAAAAGCATAGCCCGGCAGCTGAAACTGCTGGGAGGAAAGGTGCTGCTTGAAGGCGAAAACACTGCAGAAATGAACAGAAACAGACTGGCCCGAAGGCAGGCCGTCGTTCTGACAGACCGAAGGCACGGGGAGTTGATGACCTGCGGGGAAGTTGTCGCGGCGGGAAGATATCCCTATACGGGAAGCTTCGGCAGGCTGACGGAAGAGGACCGCCGGAAGACGGAACTGGCCATGGAAACAGCCGGGGTGACTGATCTGAAGGACCGTCCTTTTGATTCCATCAGTGACGGGCAGCGCCAGCGCATTCTGCTGGCAGCCGCGCTCTGCCAGGAACCGGAGCTGATCCTGCTGGATGAACCGACCTCTTTTCTGGATATCCGGCATAAGCTGGAATTTCTCCAGAACCTCCGAAAGACGGTGCGCACGCAGGGCACGTCTGTCATCCTGTCTCTCCACGAACTGGATCTGGCGCAGAAGATCTCGGACAGGGTCGTCTGTGTGAAAGGCCCCGTGATCGACCGGGTGGGAACGCCGGAGGAGGTGTTCCGGAAGGAGTATATCCAGAGCCTGTACGAAATGAAAGAAGGAACCTATGATCCGCTGTTCGGCTGTGTGGAGCTGCCTGCCGGTACAGAAAAAACAGAAGAAGCGGACATCTTCGTGATCGCGGGCGGCGGCAGCGGGATCCCTCTTTACAGAAGCCTTCAAAGGAGAGGTCTTTCCTTCGTGACCGGGATCCTGCATGAAAATGA
>CACZSG010000252.1 GCA_902783665.1 uncultured Lachnospiraceae bacterium
CTTGACAAGGCCGGAAGGTTTCTTACCCCGGATATGAATATCCAGAAACTGACCTTCTTTATACGGGGCATTTTTTCCGAGATGCAGAACAAGGAATATATGTACCGGGACATGGTCTCCCGTTTTCTTCTGATGCTTGTGGTCGAGATCATCCGGAAGGTGCAGAAATCGGAACTGCCGGAAAGAGGAAATGTATCCGCGGATATTTTTCCGGCAATAGACTATGTCAAAAACAACTATGCCTCCAGGATCTATGTGGTGGATCTGGCCCATTCCTGCGGACTGAGCGAGAGCTATTTCAGGAAAATATTTGAGCGGTACATGAACATGAAGCCGATGGAGTACGTTAATTTTGTGCGGATCCAGAAAGGATGCATCCTGCTTCGGGAAACCAGCCTGTCGGCCGCATTGATCTCGGACAAGGTGGGCTTTGAAAATGTGTCCACTTTTATCCGCAATTTCAAACGGATCATCGGGTGTACGCCGAACAAATGGAGAACCGATGAAGAATATGCGAAAAACAAATTCATGAAATACAATGTGACCGCCCTGAAGGGATGGCTTGAATAAGAAATCGAATTTCAACATAATAAAACGGAATATAGAAACATGCAGACGCATTTGAATGCTATCCTTTAGAAAAAGATGCGTTTGCATTGCAGATTTTTACCATTGATCCGCTGCTTTGGAACGATGATCACCAGTTCCCCCACAGTTGGATCAATGGTTTTTTTATTATTCATTGTTCACCAAACGGACAGTGAATCTGGTTTTTTTCAGTAATTCTATTTTAAAAGAGAGGAGGTTTTTTCTTTGATCATTCCAGGGTTCTATGAAAATCTGTCGGTGCTGCACCACAATACCATGCCGGACAGGGCGTATTTCATCCCATCTTCCGGATACAATGACGATCTGATCCGGCACAGGGAACATTCCGATCGACTGCAGATGCTGAGCGGCTGCGGCTGGAATTTTGCCTGGTATCCAGACATCCACGAACTGCAGGATCTGTTCTACCTGCCGGATTACCGACCCGGAGAGGGCTGGAAGGAGGAGACGGTTCCGTTCTGCTGGCAGCTGCGCGGCTATGACAGCCCCCAGTACACCAACATCCGTTATCCGTTTCCCTTTGACCCACCTTATGTTCCCCAGGGGAATCCCTGCGGCGCCTATCTCCATCATTTCCAGTGGCATCGCAGACCGGAGGCGCCCTGTGCTTTTCTCAGTTTTGAAGGCGTGGACTCCTGCTTCTATGTATGGCTGAACGGCTCTTACGTGGGCTACAGCCAGGTATCTCACCATACGGCAGAATTTGATGTGACGAAATTTCTTCAGGAAGGCGACAATCTTCTGGCCGTGCTGGTCCTGAAATGGTGCGACGGCAGTTACCTTGAAGATCAGGATAAGTTCCGCTTTTCCGGAATCTTCAGGGATGTCTATCTTCTGAACCGACCTGTTGACCACATCGAAAATTATGTGGTAAGGACCAACTTCCCGGAAGATTTCAGGCATGCGGACCTGAACATCCGCTTTGCCTTCAGCGGCGCGCCGCTTCCCCTCGACCTGACACTGCTTGCGCCTGACGGCAGGGAAGTGTTCCGGCAGAAAGCAGTTCTCCCGGATGCGGACCGGAAGATCTCCATCCCTGTGGATGAACCTGTTCTCTGGAATGCCGAGTCGCCCTGCCTCTACACGCTTATCATGGACACCGGCAGCGAGGTCATCTCCGAGAAGGTCGGTTTCAGGAAGATTGAGGTCCGGAATCTGGTCGTCACCCTCAACGGTTCGCCTGTCACCTTCCGCGGCGTCAACCGGCATGAGTCGGACCCGGTGACCGGTGCCGTCTGCAGCGTCGATCAGGCCTGCAAAGACCTTCTCATGATCAAAGCGCACAATTTCAATGCCGTCAGAGCCAGCCATTATCCGGACGTTCCCTGGTTCTATCAGCTGTGTGATGAGCTGGGGCTTTATGTCATTGACGAGGCCGACAACGAGAGCCACGGGACAGCGGCTCTGTATTTCCGGGAAGACGATTATGCGGAACGGATGCGTAAAGCTCACGTCAGAATCGCGGACAACCCGGATTTCATCGAGCCTACCCTGGACAGGGTACGCTCCATGGTCACACGGAACGGCAACCGTCCCTGCATTCTGGTCTGGTCCATGGGAAACGAATGCGGTTATGGCTGTACCTTTGAAAAGGCGCTCCGCTGGACAAAAGAAACCGATCCTTCACGCCTCACCCACTACGAGAGCGCCTTTTACTTAAGCCGGGACAGAGTCTACGACACCTCGGACATAGATCTGTTCGGCCGCATGTACCCTGCCTTTTCCGAGGTCACCGAGTACCTGGAGAATTCTCCAGAGAAGCCTCTTCTTCTGGTGGAATACTGCCACTCTATGGGAAACAGCCCCGGTGATTTTCAGGAATATCTTGAACTGACCGAAAAATACCCGGCCCTGTGCGGCGGTTTCGTCTGGGAATGGTGCGATCACGCCATCTTTAAAGGAACAGCCGAAAACGGGAAAGCCATGTACTGGTACGGCGGCGATCACGGGGAGCTGCAGCACGACGGCAACTTCTGCCTGGATGGCCTGGTCTATCCCGACAGAACGCCGCATACGGGACTTCTGGAATACAAAAACGTCCATCGCCCGCTGCGCGCTTCCTATGACACGGAAAAGCAGGTCCTCACCGTGGAGAACCATATGGACTTTACGGACCCTGCCGGCCATATCCGCGCTGCCTGGACGCTGACCCTCGACGGAACGATCATCGCCAACGGAATGCTGGCGGAGGGTTCCCTTCCTTCCATCGCGCCTCACGGCAAAGGGGAGCTCCCGCTTTCCTTCCCAATTCCGGAAGCGGGGCGATGCTTTCTTACCATTACCTATGCGCTGAAAGAGGACTGGTGCAGTCTTCCTGCCGGCCATGAACTGGGGTTTGATGAGATCAGGATCCCCACGGCAGA
>CACZSG010000253.1 GCA_902783665.1 uncultured Lachnospiraceae bacterium
CGGAAAAAGAAGAACTGCGTCTGTGACCAGATCACACATACAATTACGATCAGGTTGACCAGGACAAGGAGGAACTGGCGGAGCGTCTGTTTCTGAAGCTGAGATTCTTTTTTCATGGTCTGATCCTCTCATATGTCATAACAATGAGTCAGCGGGACGTTCACCGTGACTCATTCAACTGGGACAAGGGGACGTTCGCCTCTGTCCCACTTAATCTTCGGACCGGGAATCCGATTCGTTATTTAAGTGGGACAGAGGCGAACGTCCCCTTGTCCCACCAGGCGTCCTCAAAAGCACGAAATATTGCTGTCCGTTCTGGATTCGGTCCCGCCTACCAGCACACCGTTCTCCAGGCGGACGATCATCTGTCCCCGGCCGAACGCGGAAGTGTTCATCTCCATATGGATCTGATGCCCCCGGCGCTGCAGTTCTCGCGCCAGGTCCGCATTAAACCTTGTCTCAACGGCGATGTTTCCGTCACGCAGCCACTGCCATCTAGGCGCATCCAGGGCCTGCTGCGGGTCCAGATGGAAATCCACATAGTTCATGACCACCTGTACATGTCCCTGCGGCTGCATATAGCCGCCCATCACGCCAAAGGGGCCCACCGGCCTGTCATCTTTCATCAGAAAACCGGGGATAATGGTATGATAAGTCCTCTTGCCGGGTTTCAGGCAGTTTGCGTCCTTCGGATCCAGCGAAAAATCGGCGCCCCGGTTCTGCAGAGCGATCCCGGTCCCGTCCACAACAATTCCCGATCCAAAACCCATGTAGTTGGACTGGATCCAGGAGACCATGTTTCCTTCTCCGTCGGCACAGCACAGATAGACCGTTCCGCTCTTCGGCGGGACCTGGTGCGTCCAAACAGCCGCACGCTCTCCCATCTGCGCGGCCCTGGCTGCCCCGTATTCGGGAAGAAGCAGCCGGTGCCAGTCCAGTTCCATTTCAGATGGTTCCGTAATATAGTGCAGCGGTCGGCAAAAGCCATCTTCATGGCTTCCAGCTGGCGATGGACCGTGGTCACGCTTTCCTTTTCCGCAAACGAAAACTCTTTTAGAATGTTCAGGGCCATCAGCGCCGTGATCCCCTGCCCGTTCGGCGGGATCTCGCACACTTCGTATCCCCGGTAGGGAAGCCTTGCCGGCTCCACCCACTGCGGATAAAACGCTGCCAGATCCTCCTTCCGCAGGAAACCGCCGAATTTCCGGCTGCAGGCGTCGATCCGCTCTGCCGGTTCTCCGCGGTAATAATCCTCGGCGTTCGTCTCCCCGATCTTCTCCAGTGTTCTTGCATGGTCCGGCAGCACAACCAGTTCTCCTGCTTCAGGCGCCCGGCCTGCCGGCGCAAAAGTCCGGAACCACTGGTCAAACTCTTCTCCCTTTAAGATCTGTTTATACTGCGCAAATGCATTCTGCCAGTGAAAAGCCAGGTTCGGCGCGCAGGGATAGCCGTCCCGCGCGTAATGAACTGCCGGCTGGACCAGCTCTTTCAGGGGAAGCTGTCCGTACCTTTCCGCCACGGCGGCCCAGGCTGCCGGAGCACCGGGTACTGTCACCGGGATCCATCCATGCCGGGGCATACGTCTGGCCGCGGTACCTCCATGCCCAGGCACCTGTTCTGCGGCTCTTCCACTTTCCAGCACCCGCTCTATGGTCGCCAGCTGCGGTGACGGTCCGCTGGAGTTCAGTCCGGTCAGCTTCTTTTCCTTTTCCGACCAGATGATGGCAAAAGCATCCGAGCCAAGTCCGTTGGCTGTCGGTTCCACCACCGTCAATGCTGCGGCCGCCGCAACTGCCGCGTCCATGGCATTTCCGCCTTTTCGAAGTATTTCAAGGCCCGCTGCAGCCGCCAGAGGGCTGGAACAGTTCACCATGCCGCTCCTTGCGTAAATGGGGTAGCGCTGTGACGGATATCTCTGTGCAAGTGGATCAAAGGTCTGTTTCATCATTTCGTAGTCTCCCCGTGATGTTGCTGATATTTTCCTGCTTATTTTAGCTTATTCGTTTTTTCAGGTCAATCCGGAAGCCTTTGCCAGCGTGGTCATTTCTTTCTTTTCCGGGCTGTACATATTGACATTCTTATCTCCCGCACGGTATGGTAAATGACAGAAGTTATATGAAGGTACGTACATCTTAAATGCAGAATTCTGCGAAAAGGACCGGAAATCCTTACCTATGATCCATACCACAAATCCACTCTGCAAAGTTATGAAAGGATTTTAAAAAATGATAAGAAATATACTGTTCGACATGGGCGGCGTCCTGATCCGCTTTGAGCCGGATCACTTTATCCGCAGACTTAATGTTTCAGATGAAGATGCCCGGCTCCTGAACCTTGAGGTATTCAGGTCCCTGGAATGGGGAATGATGGACTGGGGCGCCATGGATGAAGCAGAAGCGGTCTGCTCCATGTGCACCCGTCTTCCTTCGCACCTGCACCAGGCCGTGCAAACCCTGGTCTGCCAATGGGATGATCCGATCCTTCCCATGGAAGGTATGGAAAGGCTTCTGGAGCGGCTTTCCGGCAGCGGTTACCGTCTTTTCCTGCTGTCAAATGCCAGCAGAAGGCAGCACGAATACTGGCCCTCTATTCCCGGGCATCAATACATGAAGGATACGCTGATCAGTGCGGATGCCGGTCTTGTAAAACCCCAGCCCGAGATCTTCCGGCTGGCGTGCAAAAAATTTGATATTCTTCCGGAAGAGAGCATTTTTGTTGACGACCTGCCCCTTAACACGGCAGGGGCGCAGCGGATTGGAATGAAAAGTTTTGTATTTCACGGTGACGCATCTGAACTGGAACAGTGGCTGAAAGCGCAGGGCCTTCTGTTTTAGAAGTCCTGTGTTAAGCCTGTGTTTTTGAAAACCTGTACTTGAAGTTGATCCGGCCGTCAGGCCGGATTTTTTAATGCAGAAAGGCCGGGACCGCGCATCAGATGATGCACAGCCCCGGCCTTTTGAAGGAGGTACTCAGGAGAAATATTTCTCAAGCTTATCTCCTGCAGTTATTCGAATGAGTCACGGTGAACGTCCCTCCGACTCATTTTGCAGCTTTCTTTCTCTTCTTGTTCCAGCGGAGCAGGACGATCAGCAGCGGGACGATCACAACTGCTGCGGCTGCGCCGTCGATGCTGTAGAAGATCTTCTGCATGTTCGTCAGGCCGCCTTCTGTATTCTCGTTCAGCGTATAGTATCCGCTGTTGCCGACGGTATACAGAATGTTCTTGCAGGCCTGGCGCATGGCCAGAATGGCGGTCGCGCTCTTGTCGGAAAGGACGTTGGAGGCGGCGCTGTTGAAGCCAAGCATCAGGTCGTTGCCGTTGCGGATGCAGTGGTCGGTGATCTGGTAACCGTAGGAACCGTTGTAGTCGGTCTCGACCATTCCGACGAAGCCCCACTCGTCACGCAGTACGGTGTTCAGCAGTTCGTTGTTGGCGCAGCCCGGCTCGGTTCCGATCCAGTTGAATGCGGACATGGCAGCCAGCGGGGTGCCGGTGTACTGCTTCACAGCCATCTCGAAAGGTTTCAGATAGATCTCACGCATCGCCTGCTCGGTGGAGTAGGTGAGCAGGAACGAGCAGCGGTTGGTCTCCTGGTCGTTCAGGGCAAAGTGCTTGATGTACGGGTACACGCCCTTGGTGGAGGCGCCGTTCAGTTCGTTGGCAGCGATCATGCCGGCCAGAACACCGTCCTCGGAATAGTACTCGAAGTTTCTTCCGGCGAACGCACTTCTGTGGGTGTTCATGGCGGGGCCGTACCAGCCGTAGTTGTTGGCGTCGGCGTATTCCTGTCCCATAGAGGTTCCGATCTCGTAGGCAACGTCCTTGCTCCAGGTCTGTGCCATCAGCACTTCTGCCGGGTAAGCGCTTCCGTACGCACCGGTGATGAAGTTGGAAAGGCCTGCCGGGCCGTCGCAGTCGGAGGTCCCGATCTTGCCGACGGAGTCAACGGCTACGGTCATCCAGCCGCCGACGTTGATCAGGTTGGCCATGTCGTCAAAGCTCATCTGATCCAGCAGCTGATCCCACATCGGGTCGTCGTAAGCCTTGCCGGTCAGATCTGCCAGCTTCAGGCCGTTCTTCGCTTCCATGGTGGGCATTTCGTCGCTGTCGTTGTTGTACTTGGTTCCATCGTAGAAGCCGAAAGCGTACTCTTCGATCTTCGCGCGGGTCTCGTCATCCATCTCGAAGTCAGCGGCTTCAAGGTCGCGTCCGCAGGTTTCGTCATAGTTGGCAAATGCGCCTGCGCGGGAAAGAACTTCGAAATCTCCGCGGGCATAGTCGAACTGGTTGACAGCCGGGATCTTGTCGCTTTCGCGGCCGTCCGTGCTGTAATCCACATCCTCTGCCACGGTAAAGATCTCTTCTGCCAGAACGGTGTGGGAGTTGCTTCTTGCGGAGATGGTGTAGTCTCCTGCCTCAAGGATATATCCGCCGCCCTCGATCTTGATTCCTTCAGAATCGTAGGCTGCCATATCTTCCTTGTTCAGAGTGAAGCTGACTGTCTCGGATGCGCCGGCAGCGATCTCTCCGGTCTTCGCAAAGTCGATCAGGTTGACGGAAGCTTTCTCGATGCCGCCGTCGGTGTAAGGCGGTGTGAAGTAGATCTCTACAACTTCCTTACCGGCCTTGTCACCGGTATTGGTCACGGTAACGTCAAAGGAGACCGTCTTCTCGTCGTCTTTGAAGTTCTCGATCTTCTGCTCGAAAGTGGTGTAGGAAAGGCCGTAGCCGAACGGATACTGAACCTTGTCCTCGTAGGTGATGAAGCCGTCATCGGAAGCGGTCTCGTAGAACTTGTATCCTACGTAGATGCCTTCCACATAGTTGGCAAACGCGATGTTTCCTTCATAGGCGCCGTCGTTGGCCGCGATCTGGGCCTTCAGGTCGTCCACGTTGGTGTAGGCCATGTTGCCGAAGTTCTTGATGTACGGGGTATCCATCAGATCCTTCACGAAGGTGTCGACGGTTCTTCCGGACGGGTTGACCTCGCCGTTCATGATGCGGCCGAGAGCTGCGAAACCGGAAATACCGGAACCCGGTGCCAGAAGGACGGCGCCGATCTGCGGATACTCATCAACCCAGCCAAGCTCCATGGCGTTGTTGGCGTTGATGATCACGACAACTTTTTCGAACTCGGAGCAGACCTTCTCAACCAGGTTCTCTTCCGTCACGGAGAGTTCCAGATAGGATTCGCCTTCTTCGAAGTCGTCATAAGCGCCGTTGTTGTAATAGGTGGCGTTCATGTAGTTGAAGTTCGCCGGAGCTGCGGAAACTGCTGCTGCCGGATTGTAGGTTCCGTCGATAACTGCCTTCATGTCCGTGGGAAGGTCTGCGCCTTCACCGCCGGAACGGCCGATAACGATCACTGCCGTGTCGGCGAATTCCTTGGTGGCTGCCATCAGGTTGTCGTTGTAGCAGCTGACCGGAGGCTCCGGAATGGTCCAGTCCTGAGACGCCATGGCAATGGTGGGACGGTCCGTGCGGTACTGGGTGTAAAGGCTTGTCAGGCCGTCGTTCACTTCAAATCCCGCATCTTTCAGGGACTGCAGGATGCTGACAGCCGTGGAGGAATCGGAGGAGCCGGAACCGGTACCGCCGTACAGCGGGTTGGTGGAAGCCCAGCCGAATACGTTCAGTTTCTCGCCGGAGGCAAGCGGAAGGATTCCGTCGTTCTTCAGAAGAACCATACCTTCTTCGCCGACCTTCTGGACGGTTGCTTTACTCTGTGCCACTGTCTCCTCGGAAAGCTCCACCTTGGAAGCATTCAGGAAACCGGATACGTTGTTGTACATGGGGCCAAAGCAGATGGCATTCGCAATGCCCACGATGCCGGCCAGAGCGCCCAGGCCGGCGATCCAGCGAATCACATGACGGTTGCCTTTCTTGGCTTTGTGCGCCGCGATCATGATCACGATCATAGCCACGATGATCGCGATGATCCCCCAGATATACCCCTGCAGCTGGGTCAGGTAGCCGAGAAGGTCGGCCTCGCTGACGCCCATGGGAGTGAAGATGGGAGATAATGTATTAACAAGAAAATTTATCATCTTATTTTCTCCTCGCCTCTTTTATACTTGCCGGGTCTGAACCCTGCGGTCCTTCCCGTCCGGACGGTCCTCTGACCTTCCGGCAGGGGGCAGGACCCGCGCGGCCCTGAAACAGACCGCGCCGGGTTCCTGCCTGCTGTCACTTATCACTCAAGAACTTTTCTCTCGCTCTCGGATTCTCCCTCGGACTCTGCCTCGCTCATGCCTTCGGTCTCAGCCTCAGACTCTGCTTCGCTCATGCCCTCGGTCTCGTCCTCTGCACCCTCTCCGCCGGCGGATTTCAGCTGGTCGCCGAAATCGAAGGAGGAGATCTTCGTAAGAGGTTCTGCCGTGTACTTCGCGGTGCGGGCATCGTCGATCACGCCGCCCCAGTTCATACCGAACGCGAAGTCATAGGTGTTGCCGGCCGCATCGGTATAGCATTCTACGTCTCTGGGAACGTCATCCACCTGAGCCTCAACAGCTTCCATGGAAACCGGCTGCTGGAATACCAGCAGGCCCTGCGGCTCGGTCTGGCCGAGAATGATCTGCGCGACCGCATCGGTCTTCTGCGCGTTGTAGGAAACAAGGATCACGTCGCACAGCGGTTCCACGTCGGTCCATACCATGCCGCGCTCCATGGCGACGGAAGCGATCACAGGAACATCGCCTGCTGCCTCAGCCGCGTACTGCAGAGCTTCCAGATGTCCGTAGTTGGCATCTGCCGGGGCCGTTACGCCCTTGTAGGAACGGTTCTCTTTCTCACCTTCCACCACACAGCCGGAGATGGACGGATCGCGGGCTTCATCAGCCGTGTACTCTGCGTACTGCAGGGAAGCCGGATAGTAGACTTCCTCGCCTTCCGGCTCGGTGGGCGGTCCGAAGGCCGCTGTCAGGTAAGAGCTGTAGGAAGCGCTGTAGGCGCCGGTCATACCGACAAGGACGTAGTCACAGGACTGAATGTCTTCCTGGGAGGCGCGGGTCAGGTCTTCCTTCGTGTAGGTTGGATTGCCGTCCATGCCCGGCTCGCCGGTCGGATCGCCTAGGGTATCCGTTACGACCTCAAAGTACTGTCCAAGCGTATCCAGGTTCATGCCCGGCTGCCAGGACGGGGTGCCCGGGTTGATGCCGAACATCCAGTTCGCGGTAAATCCGGTGCTGTAGACGTACGGTACATAAACCTTCGGTTTGTCCCCTTCGGTGCCTTCCTTGATGGTGCCGTCGTTCTTGATCATGACAACGGACTGCTTCTGTGTCTCCAGGCCATAGGCGTTGGCGGAATCGCTGAAGATGATGGAATCCGCGTAGGCGCTGTCGTTGTAGGGCTGGTCGAACATGTTCAGTTTCATCATCATCTCGATGTAGTTGTAGGCAGCCTTGCTTACAATGGCGTCAGCCTTGTCCTGACCTACATTTTCCACCAGGATGTTGTAGCCTTCAGTGATATTTTCAAGGTTGCCGTAGCCGCCCAGCAGGTTGATGCCGCGCTCAAAGCCAAGGGCGATACGCTCCGGCTCGCTCATCTCCTCGGTTCCCCAGAGGCCGCCGGTCTTCAGGCCAAGTCCGCCGAATACGCCCCAGTCGGTGATGCGCAGGTTGTCGTATCCGAATTCGTCCAGAAGGCCGTAGATGAACGGGTTGTAGGCGCCGGCATATTCTCCGCCGAAGGGGTTGCCGTCCGCGTCCACGTTGATGGCGTACTCGGTCATGATACCGGAGGTTTTGGTCTTGCCCGGCAGGTTGAACACGCCGTCGAAATAGGTGATCAGGTGTGCTTCCAGGTTGCTGCCCGGGAATACAGTGTAGCGGCCTGCATAGGTGTGGTCGTCACGTCCGCCCTCGGTAGAGCCTGCGCCGCCGAAATGCTTGGTGAAGCAGTAGACGGATTCGTCGCCCCAGCCAAGGTCCTCGCCGTTCTCGTCGTAGGTGGACTGCATGCCGTTGACATAGGCCGTGGCGATGTCCAGGGTAAGCTGCGGGTCCTCACCGTAGGTGCCGCCCGCGCGGCTCATGATCGGGGAAGCGATGTCGACCTGCGGTCCAAGAAGGGCAGTCACGCCCGCCGCACGGTACTGTTTCGCCGTCTCCTGGCCGATCTGTGCTGCCAGTTCCGGATCCATGGTGGATGCCAGGGACAGGGTCTCGATCAGGCCGGAAATGTTGGCCGGGTCGATGGAGATCATGGCCGGGATGCCGTAGTAGCAGCTCTCAGCCGCTTCCTGAATGGCATTGGTCCATTTTGCGTGGGCTGCGCCGCCGTTGCTGATGGCACGGGTAACGCCGCCGCGTCCGCCTGCTTCCAGATAAACTCTGGAGCCGTCGTCTGCCGCCAGCGGTTCTGTGGTGAATTCACCGTCCCAGCCGCCGTGTGCCAGGATGACCGCGCGCTCGGCGCCCTGCATCTGGTCCACCAGATCCTTGGCACGAACTTCCGCGGATTCTCTCCAGTCTTCATAGACATCCAGAGAACCGTTCTGGTTCAGGTCCTTGAAGGCATATCCGTCCTCTTCCAGGATCTTCACGCCGGAAGTCTGAGAAAGGCCGAGGGTCTTGCCGTCTTCGTTCTCAATCTTGACCCAGTTGTCATCTGTTACAGAAACGCTGTACTTGGCACCTTCGCCCGGTTCGGGAACGTAGGATTCCACGGTCTCCGGTTCCGGAGCCTCGGTCTCTGCCGGTGCCGCCGTGCCGCCGCCCGCATTCTTGTACGGGTCGTTGGAAGCTGCTTCGCCGCCGCCCGCGTTCTTGTACGGGTCGTTGGAAGCTGC
>CACZSG010000254.1 GCA_902783665.1 uncultured Lachnospiraceae bacterium
AGGGCCATCATTCACACGATCTTTTTGATGGGGGCTCTTCTGGCCGCTTTCAGCCTTCTGACCACCGGAAACCAGGCTTTTGCGAAGGTGATGGAGTTTCTGCCGCTGTCCTCCCTGCTTCAGAGAATGGTCTTTCCCATGCGGATGCTGCTGATGCTCGCGCTTCTGAACCTGCTATTTATGTGTCTGTACAAGTTCCTTCCGAACGAGGAGAGACATTTCAGGGATCAGATTCCGGGAGCTCTTTTCACAGCCGTTTCCTGGTGGCTGTTCTCCATCGGATTTTCCCTTTATCTGAGAATTGCGAAAAACATGTCCCTGCTGTACGGCGGTCTTACCACCCTTATCATCGCGATGCTCTGGATCTACTTTTATATGACGCTTTTCTTTTACGGCGCGGAGATCAACTGCTACAGGGAGGACAGCAGGCGGTTCTGATCCCGCGGCAGCTGTCCGGAATAATGAAGGAGAATATCAATGACAGATCTTGTCAGAAATGAGCCGGAAAGATCCGGGTATCCGGATTCTGCCGATGAATCGGGCAGACAGAGGCACTTTATAGAGAAACTCGGTGAATATGTGGAAGACCGCACCCGCCGGACGGGAAAAAGACCTTCGGCCTGTGTGGTCACCTTCGGCTGTCAGATGAATGCCCGCGATTCGGAAAAGCTCCGCGGGATCCTGGAATGTGCCGGATTTGAACTTTCGGAGGATGAAGGCGCGGACCTGGTCCTCTACAACACCTGCACGGTGCGTGAGAATGCCAATCTGAAGGTGTACGGACGGCTCGGCTACCTGGGCAGCCTGAAAAAGAAGGATCCGGACAAGGTGATCGCCCTGTGCGGATGCATGATGCAGGAGCCGGAAGTGGTGGAGAAGATCAAAAAAAGCTATCCCTTCGTGAACCTGATCTTCGGCACCCACAATATCTTCAAATTTGCCGAACTTTTGTGCACGGCTCTCGACTCGGAAAGAATGATCATCGATCTGTGGAAGGATACGGACCAGATCGTGGAAGATCTTCCGGAACAGCGGACCTACCGCTTCAAGTCGGGCGTCAACATTATGTTCGGCTGCAATAATTTCTGTACTTACTGCATCGTTCCGTATGTCCGGGGACGGGAACGGAGCCGCAGGCCGGAGGATATCGTCCGCGAGATCGAAAAGCAGGTGGCGGACGGCGTCTGCGAGGTGATGCTGCTGGGGCAGAATGTCAATTCCTACGGAAAAAATCTGGAGGAGCCCGTCACGTTCGCACAGCTGCTGCGGCAGGTGGAACAGATCGAAGGGCTTTCCAGGATCCGTTTCATGACCTCTCATCCGAAGGATCTTTCGTCTGAACTGATCGAGGTGATGAAGAATTCCGAAAAGATCTGCCGTCATCTTCATCTGCCGCTGCAGAGCGGGAGCAGCCGGCTGCTTCACAGGATGAACCGGCATTACACAAAAGAACAGTTCCTGGACCTTGTCGCCCGGCTGCGACGGGAAATGCCGGATCTGGCCATCACCACCGATATCATCGTCGGATTCCCCGGGGAGACGGAGGAGGATTTTGAAGAGACGATGGATGTGGTGCGCCGGGCTGAGTTCGACAGTGCCTTTACCTTTATCTACTCCAGGCGCTCCGGCACGCCGGCGGCCGTTATGCCGGACCAGGTTCCGGATGAGGTGGTGAAGGAACGGTTCGGGCGTCTTCTGGCTCTTGTTCAGGAGATTTCCAGGAAACAGGCCCTGAAGGTGCAGGGACAGGTGCAGCCGGTCCTTGTCGAAATGATGAACGAACAGGATCCGCACCTGGTCACCGGCCGGCTTTCCAACAATCTGCTGGTGCATTTTCCGGGAACACCGGACATGATCGGAACCATCGTACCGGTGGAACTGACCAGATGCATGGGCTTTTATTATTACGGGACCATGTGCCCTGACCGTTAAAAAGTTGAAAGAGGGATCTTTATGACACGCTTATCTCCGATGATGCAGAAATATATGGAGACCAAGGAAGAATACAAGGACTGCATTTTATTTTATCGTCTCGGTGATTTTTACGAAATGTTTTTTGAGGACGCGCTGACGGCTTCCCGTGAGCTTGAGATCACGCTGACCGGCAAGGACTGCGGGCTTGAGGAGCGGGCGCCCATGTGCGGCGTCCCTTACCACGCAGTGGACAACTATCTGAACCGTCTTGTCGCGAAGGGGTACAAAGTTGCCATCTGTGAGCAGGTGGAAGACCCGAAGCTGGCCAAAGGGCTGGTAAAGCGCGAGGTGGTGAGGATCGTCACGCCGGGGACCAATCTGAGTGAAAGTGCCCTGGAGGAAAGCCGGAACAGCTACCTGATGTGCATTGTCAGCCTTTCCGACGGATACGGACTTTCCGTGGCCGACATATCTACCGGGGAATACCTGGTGACCGAGGTGGACAATGAGAAGAATGTGCTGGATGAGATCCTTCGGTTCTCACCGAAAGAGATCATCTGTACTCAGTCCTTTATGATCAGCGGTGCAGATTTCGACGATCTGAGGGACCGGCTCGGCATTACCGTTTCCGCCCTGGACGCCTGGTATTTCGACGAGGCTTCCTGCCGGAAGCTGCTCTGCGAACATTTTCATGTCAGGACGCTGGACGGCCTGGGACTGGCGGACTACAGCTGCGGCATCATCGCGGCGGGAGCCCTGCTTCAGTATCTGAAGCAGACCCAGAAGAACGATCTGGAGAACCTGACAAGGCTTGTTCCGTATTCCATCGGAACTTATATGGTCCTGGACAGTTCCACCAGAAGGAATCTTGAACTGTGTGAGACCCTGAGGGAGAAAAACAAGAAGGGATCGCTTCTGTGGGTCCTCGACAAGACGAAGACAGCCATGGGCGCCAGGCTTCTGCGCCATTATGTGGAGCAGCCGCTGATCCGGAAAGATGCCATAGAACAGAGGCTGGACGCGGTGGAGGAGCTGAAGGAGAACGCGATCAGCCGGGAAGAGCTCCGGGAATATCTGAATCCCATCTACGACCTGGAAAGGCTGATCAGCAGGATCAGTTATCAGAGTGCCAATCCCAGGGATATGGCCGCTTTCGGGTCATCCCTTGATATGCTGCCGGCCATCAAGGACCTGATGAAGACATTCCAGTCCCCGCTGCTCATGCAGCTGGAGGAACAGCTGGACGAACTGTCCGACCTCTATGACCTGATCAGGAGCGCGCTGGTGGATGAACCTCCGCTTCTCATGAGAGAGGGCGGCATGATCCGCGAAGGATACAACGAGGAGGTGGACCGGCTCCGCCGCGCGAAGAGTGACGGTAAGAGCTGGCTCGCGGATCTCGAAGCCAGGGAAAAGGAAAAGACCGGGATCAGGAATCTCCGGATCAAATACAACAAGGTCTTCGGATATTATCTGGAAGTGACAAATTCCTTCAAGGATCTTGTCCCGGATTACTACACCAGAAAACAGACCCTTGCGGGAGCGGAAAGATATATCACGCCCGAACTGAAGGAACTGGAGGACATGATCCTCGGGGCGGAAGACCGGCTCTTTACGCTGGAGTACGATCTGTTCACCGATGTGAGGAGCAGGGTGGGCGATGAGATCGTCCGCATCCAGCAGACCGCAAAGGCCATCGCGGGCATTGATGTATTTGCCTCGCTGGCGCTGGTGGCCGAGCGCGGCGGGTATGTCAAACCGGTCATCAACGAAAAAGGAGTCATAGACATAAAGGGCGGCAGGCACCCGGTGGTCGAAAAGATGATCCCGAACGACCTGTTCATCCCGAACGATACGCTTCTGGACAATCAGAAGAACCGCATCTCCATCATCACCGGCCCGAATATGGCCGGAAAGTCCACCTATATGAGGCAGTCCGCGCTGATCGTCCTGATGGCGCAGATCGGCAGCTTCGTACCTGCCTCCGCGGCAAAGATCGGCCTGGTGGACAGGATCTTTACCAGGGTCGGCGCGTCCGACGACCTGGCCAGCGGACAGAGCACTTTTATGGTGGAGATGACCGAAGTCGCCAATATCTTAAGGAACGCGACACGCAACAGCCTTCTGATCCTGGATGAGATCGGAAGAGGGACAAGCACCTTCGACGGGCTGTCCATCGCCTGGGCTGTCGTGGAACATATCAGCAACACAAAACTTCTCGGAGCAAAGACCCTTTTTGCGACCCATTACCACGAGCTGACAGAGCTGGAGGGAAAGATCCCCGGGGTGAATAACTACTGCATTGCCGTGAAAGAACGCGGGGATGACATCGTATTCCTGCGTAAGATCATTCGCGGCGGGGCAGATAAAAGCTACGGCATCCAGGTAGCCAGGCTGGCGGGCGTGCCGGAAAGCGTCATAGCCCGTGCGAAAGAGCTGGTGGAAGAGCTGATGTCGGCGGATATCACGGAAAAGGTGCAGGAGAGCATGCCCGACGTGGAAGTCCGCAGAAAGGCAAGAACGAAGAAACCGGATGAAGTGGATCTGTCCCAGATGTCACTGTTCGACGCGGTAAGCGATACGGACGTGCTGAAGGAACTGGAGGAACTGGAACTGAACACCATGACGCCGATGGATGCCATGAATACGCTGTTCCGTCTGCAGAGCAGGCTGAAGAACCGCTGGAAGGGATAAGGATCATGCCGATTTCAGTCTTATCACAGGATACCATTGACAAGATCGCGGCCGGAGAAGTCGTTGAGCGGCCGGCCTCCATTGTCAAGGAACTGGTGGAAAATTCAATTGACGCCGGAGCAGGCGCCGTCACGGTGGAGATCCGCGACGGGGGAATCTCGCTGATCCGGGTGACGGACAACGGGACGGGCATTCCGGCCGACGAGGTACGGACGGCCTTTCTCCGCCACGCGACCAGCAAGATCCGTACGATAGACGACCTTGAACATGCACAGACACTGGGATTCAGAGGGGAAGCGCTTTCTTCCATCGCCGCCGTTTCACAGACGGAGCTGATCACAAAAACGCCGGGCGCCCTGATGGGTACAAGGTATCAGATCGAAGGCGGCCTGGAGGTATCCCTGGAGGAGGTCGGAGCTCCGGAAGGGACCACGCTGCTCATCAGAAATCTGTTCTACAATACGCCGGCCAGGCGGAAATTCCTGAAAAGCGCCCAGGCAGAGGCGGGAAATATCGGAGACCTGATGGAGCGTCTGGCTCTTTCACATCCGGAGGTGTCCTTCAAATTCATGAACCAGGGACAGATCAGGATGCATACGTCGGGGAACGGCAGGCTGAAGGATATTGTCTATCATATTTACGGAAAAGATACGGCGGCCCATCTGCTGGAAGTGTCAGCCGACTGCGGTTCATTCACCATGGAAGGTCTGATCGGAAAGCCGACTGTCTCCAGGGGGAACCGGGCCCACGAAAACTATTTTGTGAACGGTCGGTATGTGAAGAGCAATCTCATTTCCCGGGCGATCGAGGAGGCCTATAAGCCTTTCCTGATGAATCACCGGTATCCTTTCACCATTCTGTCCATAAAGATCGACGGCACCAGGATGGACGCGAATGTTCATCCGGCCAAGCTGGAGGTGCGCTTCTCGGACCCCATCGGGGTATATGAAGAGATCAGCCGGGTGGTGCGGGATACGCTGGCAGGAAAGGAACTGATCCCGGAGATCTCTTTCAGGACGGACAAGGAGGCAAAAGAGGAGAAGAAGCAGCGGGAAGCCGAGATCAGCGCTCAGAAAGTGCCGGAGCCTTTTGAAAAAATGCGCCGTGAACAGCTTGGCCGGATGGTCATGGACCGTTCTGTGCCATATGCATCCGGAAAAGGCGCAGATGCATTCCGGAATGACGCGCAGCCTCCGGAACAGAAGAAAATGACGGTTGAGCCGGTGGGCGAAAAAGACAGGCTGCAGACAGCGGAGCAGCCAGCCGCCGGAATAAAGGAGCAGGTACACGCGGAGCAGGACAGAAAAACGGCACCTTTCTTAAAGGCAGTGACGGGAAATGTTGTTGACGGTGTGACAGTCCGTCAGACACAGGATAAAGAAGCTGCTGAAGATCCGGCTGCGGAGGTCCGGAAAGCGGAGCCTGTACAGATGCAGCTTTTTGACGACAGGCTCCTGTCGGCGGAGAGCAGGAAAAGACACCATCTGATCGGTCAGCTGTTCGAGACTTTCTGGCTGGTGGAATTCGATGACAAACTCTACATCATCGACCAGCATGCTGCCCACGAGAAGGTGCTTTACGAACGTTTCATGAAGCAGTTTTCAGAGAAAACCCAGACTTCCCAGCAGCTGTCCCCGCCGATGATCCTCAGCCTTTCCATGGCGGAAGAAGAAACGCTGCAGAACTGCATGGAGGAATTTACCGGCCTCGGCTACGAGATAGAGCCCTTTGGGGGACGGGAGTACGCCATCAGCGCAGTGCCCGGCAACCTCTATGATCTGAGTATGAAGGACCTGTTCATCGAGATGCTGGACCTGCTTTCCCAGCAGCCCCAGGCCGCCAGGGACGCCGTGAAGGATAAGGTGGCCACCATGGCCTGCAAGGCGGCCGTAAAAGGAAATAACAGGCTGTCCGCCCAGGAGGCGGATGCCCTGATCGGTGAACTGCTGACTCTGGAGAACCCCTATAACTGTCCGCATGGAAGACCGACCATCGTGTCCATGTCACATGTGGAACTTGACCGCAAATTCAAGCGGATCCTGTAAAAAGGACAGTCGTATTCTGAAGAAAGAAGGATTAAAATGGACAGGTTTGATCACGGAAAACTGAAGGCACTGGCTCTTTCTCTTCCGGATGAGATTGAAAAGTACGAAAATGCCGGACTTTTTGAAGAGGCCAGGGCCGCCATCCTGCGGCGTCTGGACGGAGATCTGATCCCGGAAATGAGGGACAGGCTGGAGCTTGAACTGTATATCCTGAAACTGCTCCCTGTCCAGTTTCCGTATACGGCGGAACAGGTAGTGGAACAGATGCGCAAAGAGATCCCTTCCTTTACCATGGATCATCTTGAACAGATGGACCGGCAGGGGTTCGCCGAGTGGATCTGGGCGAATGGAGAGAAACGCTACATTCACAATACGGCTCGGAATCTGATGAATCTCGGGAAAAATGTGCCCTGGCCCCAGAAGGAAGACCCGGAGGAAGAAGAGGAGAAAAAGGTCCTGAAGGAGACCTGTGATCTGATCAGAAGAGAAGGCAGGGCTGCATGGAAACTTCGTGTCAGGGCTTCTCTGTCTGTAAAGGAGGAGGCATTTAAAAAGGGTGACCAGGTAACGGTCCACCTTCCGGTGCCGTCGGAGGCGGCGCCTGTCTCTGAAGTGCAGATCCTGTCCCACTCCGGAAATGCCGCCGTTGACCGGCCGGATTCTGTATTCAGAAGCATCTGTTTCCGGGAGACCATGCAGGAGAATCATCCGTTTTTTGTGGAATATGAGTATAAAGTGACCTGCGTTCACCATGATTTTTCCGATGAGGACAGGTCCAGGTCCGTTTCGTGCTTCAGGCCGGACCCTGCCGTGGGGGAATATCTGAAGGAAGAATATCCGCATATCCATTTTACACCTTATCTGAAGGAACTGGCGAAGGAACTGAAAGGGGACGAAACGGATCCGGTAAAGACAGCCCGCAGGATCTATGACTATATTACGGAGAACGTAAAGTATTCCTTTATGCGGATCTACACCATCATGAAGGATATACCGGATTACTGCGCCAGAAACCTGCGCGGGGACTGCGGCGTGCAGGCGCTTACGTTCATCACGCTGTGCCGTATCTGCGGCATACCGGCAAAGTGGCAGTCCGGTCTGTACGTGCATCCGAACTATGTGGGCGCTCATGACTGGGCCATGTTCTATGCCGAGCCCTACGGCTGGGTACCGGTGGATCCCTCTTTCGGAGGGAGCGCATTCCGGGACGGAGATGAGACCCGGAGGGACTTTTATTTCGGAAGCCAGGATCCCTTCCGGATGGCGGCCAACCAGGCCTTTATGCAGGAGTTTTTCATACCGAAGAAATTCTGGCCCATCGATACATCGGACAACCAGACCGGCGAGGCTGAGACTCAGGACAGGGGCTTTGCCAGAGGAGAGATCGAAACAGGTCAGGAACTGATTTCATGGGAGAAGCTGCAGCTGTGACAGAAAAGAAAAAACTGGTCATTCTGACCGGGCCGACGGCCGTCGGCAAAACAGCGCTTTCCCTGAAGCTGGCCGGGAGAATCGGCGGAGAGATCATCTCCGCAGATTCCATGCAGGTCTACAGGGGGATGGATATCGGGTCCGCCAAGGCAACACCGCAGGAAAGGGCACTGATCCCGCATCATCTGATCGATCTGCTGGATCCGTCGGAAGAGTTCCATGTCGTCCGGTTCCAGGAGGAGGCCAGACGGGCCATAGAGGATATTGCCTCCCGAGGAAAGATCCCCATTATGACAGGGGGAACAGGTTTTTACATTCAGGCAGTGCTGTACGACATTGACTTTACGGAAGCCGCCGAAGATGCGCAGTACCGTCAGATGCTGGAGGAGAAGGCAAGGACGGAAGGAAACGAAGCGCTGCACGCGATGCTTGCCGAAGCAGACCCGGCTTCAGCCGCCGCGATCCACGCAAACAATGTCAAACGGGTGATCAGGGCGCTGGAGTATTACCACGAGACCGGGAACCGGATCTCGGAGCATAACGAGGCCGAGCGGCAGAGAAAGTCTCCCTACTGTTCCGCCTATTTTGTGCTGAACGACGAGCGCAGCCGGGTGTATGAACGGATCAACCGCAGAGTGGATGAAATGATGAAACAGGGCCTTCCGGAGGAGGTGGACGGCCTGCGCCGGAAGGGATATACACGTGATCTTGTCTCCATGCAGGGTCTTGGATACAAGGAACTGCTGGCATATTTTGACGGGGAAATGTCTCTGGAGGAAGCGGTCGATACGATCAAAAGAGATACCCGGCATTTTGCGAAGCGCCAGCTGACCTGGTTTAGGAGGGAACGGGACGTGATCTGGGTGGATAAGAATTCATTCGGGTACGATGACGAAAAGATCCTGGACTATATGATGGAGATCCTGAAGCAGAAAGGGATCCTATAAGAGATAAAACAGCAGGAGTTGTTATTATGCAGGAAATGTACCGGGAGATGGGAATCTCCCCGAAGGTTTATGAATATGGCGAAAAGGTTCTTTCAGGACTGAAGGAACGTTTTTCAAAGATAGATGAAACAGCTGAATATAACCAGATGAAGGTCATCCGGGCCATGCAGAAATGCAGGGTCAGCGCGGAATGCTTTCAGTCCTCCACCGGATACGGATACAATGATATGGGCAGAGAAACGCTGGAAGCCGTGTACGCCGACTTTTTCCATACGGAATCGGCGCTGGTCCGTCCGCAGATCACCTGCGGGACACATGCCATCGCGGCGGCCATCGCGGCGAATCTGCTTCCCGGCGACGAGCTGCTTTCCATCTCGGGGAAACCCTATGATACACTGGAGGAAGTGATCGGGATCAGGCCCTGTCCGGGTTCGCTGGCTGAATACGGCATTACCTATGCACAGGTGGACCTGCTGCCAGACGGTTCCTTCGACCTGGAAGGCATTCGCCGGGCAATCAAACCGAATACAAAGATGGTGGAGATCCAGCGCTCCAAGGGTTATCTTCCAAGGCCCACTCTGTCGGTGGAACAGATCGGGCAGGCAATTGCCTGTGTGAAATCAGTCCGCAGCGACATCATCTGCATGGTGGACAACTGTTACGGTGAGTTCGTCGAGACCATGGAGCCGACCGATGTCGGCGCGGATCTGATGGCGGGCTCCCTGATCAAGAATCCGGGCGGCGGATTAGCGCCTATCGGCGGTTATATCGTAGGAAAAGAGGAGCTTGTGGACAGGGCGGCTTACCGTCTGACAACGCCTGGACTCGGAAAAGAAGTCGGCGCCACGCTGGGCGTGAACCGTTCCTTCTTCCAGGGATTTTTCCTGGGACCTGTCGTGACCGCGAACGCGCTGAAAGGAGCCGTATTCGCCGCAGGTATCTATGAAAAACTCGGCTTTGACGTGGTCCCTGACGGAAAAGAGCCCAGATATGATATTATTCAGGCTATTACGTTCCATGATCCCGCGAAGGTGATCGCATTCTGCCGGGGCATCCAGGCGGCTGCTCCCGTAGACAGCTATGTCACGCCGGAACCCTGGGCCATGCCGGGTTACGACAGCGATGTCATCATGGCCGCAGGCGCTTTCATTCAGGGTTCTTCCATCGAGCTTTCCGCCGACGGGCCCATCAAGCCGCCCTACGCGGTCTACTTCCAGGGCGGTCTTACCTGGCCGCACGCAAAGCTGGGAATCCTGATGTCTCTGCAGAAACTGTATGAAGAAGGCCTGGTGGACCTGAAATAATTCTCCGGATCGACCCGCAACAGGAAGGATGAATGTGAGTTGCTGAGAATCAGTGAATGCAGGCTGCCCGTCGGACATTCCGACGGACAGCTTGAAAAAGAGATCGCCAGGATCCTGAGAACGGATCCTGGTTCTGTTGTTTCTTACGAAGTGATGAAAAGAAGCATAGACGCGCGGAAAAAACCGGAGCTGTCCTATGTTTATACCATCGACGTTAAAGTGAACAACGAGAAAAAAGTGTTGAAAGCCTGCCGCAGCAGAAAGGTGGTGCCGGTGGAAAGAAAGATCTACCGGTTTCCTTTTGAGGATGTTTTCACGGCTGCTGCTGAAGCATCAGAAGGAGACAGGCCTGTGGTCGTCGGCAGCGGTCCTGCCGGTCTGTTCTGCGCGCTGATGCTGGCAAGAGCCGGCCTGTGCCCTGTCCTCCTGGAGCGCGGCGAGCGCGTGGAGGAGAGGCGGAAGACGGTGAAGGCCTTCTGGAACGGAGGCGGCCTGAACCCTGAATCCAACGTTCAGTTCGGAGAGGGCGGTGCCGGTACGTTTTCGGACGGAAAGCTGAACACACTGATCAAGGATCCGGACGGCATAAACCGCTTTGTACTGCAGGAATTCGTAAACGCGGGTGCTGATCCCGGGATCCTGGTCGATCAGAAGCCTCATCTGGGGACGGACATTCTTACCGGTATCGTACGGAATATCCGCACTGAGATCGAATCCCTGGGCGGGACCTGCCTGTTTTCCGCCAGAATGGACGGCTGGCGGACCAGGGAAGACGGGACGGAAGACGTGCAGGTGACCTATACTGCCGATGGCGGAAGAACGGAGATCTTCCGCACAAAGGCGCTGGTCCTGGCCGTCGGACACAGTTCCAGGGATACCCTTCAGATGCTGCAGGAGAAAGGCCTTGCCATGCAGCCGAAGTCGTTTGCCGTCGGGCTGCGAATCCAGCATCCCCAGAGATGGATCAACAAGGCCATGTACGGAACGGAGGATCCTTCCGAGACAGGTCCTGCTCCCTACAAACTGACCCATCAGTGCGAAAACGGCAGAGGGGTCTATACGTTCTGCATGTGTCCGGGCGGCTATGTGGTGAATGCCAGTTCCCGCGCCGGCCGGCTGGCCGTGAACGGAATGAGCTACAGCGGCAGAAGTTCGGAAAACGCGAACAGCGCTGTGGTCGTTACGGTCACGCCCGAGGATTACGGCACGGAAGGCGGGCCTCTGTCCGGCGTCCGGTTCCAGGAGGAACTGGAAAAAAGGGCTTTCCGTATGGGAGACGGGAATATTCCGGTCCAGAGATACGGGGAATTCCGGAAAAAGGTTCTGAAGGAGAATTCTGACATGGAATCCGGACCAGAAAAAACGGAGGCGGCGGATTCTTTACAGGAGGGAGAGATCCGTCCTGTCATGAAAGGCATGTTCCGGCAGGCCGACCTTTCCTCCCTTCTGCCGGAGGAGATCAGCAGGGCCCTGACGGAGGGGATCGATGCCTTCGGAGGAAAGATCCGTGGATTCGATCATCCGGACGCACTTCTTGCCGGAGTGGAAAGCCGGACCTCTTCACCGGTCAGGATCCTCAGGGATGAAGAATACCACAGCAGCGTCAGGGGGATCTTCCCGTGCGGGGAGGGGGCCGGATATGCAGGAGGCATTACTTCCGCCGCAGTAGACGGCATCCGTGTGGCCGAAGCTGTGTGCAGATATCTCCGGGGCTGAAAATGCAAATCGTTCGTAAGGCTGAAAGTTCAGATATTTTCAAGAGTGAAAGTATTTGTATACTTTCAGCCTGTTTTGTGATAAAATACCCTGTAATCGAAAGTCTGCCCAGGGGAAAGTATGCGCGCAGATGTTCGAATGAATCGGAAACAACAGTCGAAAACCATCAGAAATTCAGCCGTAAAGGGTCCTATCAGCGATATTCCTTACGAGGAGAGACCCTACGAGAAATGTCTTGCCTGCGGGGCGGAGTCACTGTCTGACGCGGAGCTGCTGGCGGTCATACTGAGGACCGGGATCCGCGGGGAATCCGTTCTGGATCTTTCCAGAAGGATTCTTTCCATGCATAACGGACAGAACGGCCTGCTGGTGTTTCATCATGCTTCCGTGGAGGAACTGACTTCCATCAGAGGAGTCGGAACAGTGAAGGCGGTCCAGCTGAAATGCATTGCCGAACTGTCCCTGCGCTTCGCGAGAAAACAGGCGGAGGCCTCGCTGACTTTTTCGGACGCGTCCGCCATAGCGGCTTATTATATGGAGCAGATGAGACATTACGAGCAGGAGCGGATGCTGCTTCTGTCTCTGGATGCCAGATGCCGCCTGATCCGCGAGGAGACCGTTTCCATGGGAACGGTAAGGGCCGCGGTCATTACGCCCAGGGAGATCTTTATCAGTGCGCTGAGGGCCCGTGCCGTCAGCATTATTCTGCTTCATAACCATCCGAGCGGTTCCTGCGAACCGAGCGGGGAGGATCTTGTGCTGACGGAAAGGATCCGGCTGGCAGGGAAAATGATCGGGATTTCACTGCTGGATCATATCATCATCGGCGACCGCCGTTTCTACAGCATGCTGGAGATGGGGGATATCAGCCGGGAGGATGAGACGGAGACAGTCTGCGGCAGTGCCGCGGCAGACTGATCCAGGATACGGACAACAGGGGAGTATACAATGTTTTTTCAAACGGTATGCGGAATAGATCTCGGAACGGATACCATCAAGATCCGGGATAAATCCGGACACTATTTTCTTTATGACAAAAACGTGATCGCCAAACGGGGAAACTCTGTGATCGCCGTGGGGGAAGTCGCGTACGATTTCTATGAGAAGACACCGGAAAACGTAAAAGTGATCTGGCCGATGACGGGAGGCGTCATTGCCAGCTCCACGGAGATGGAGCAGGTGCTCTATCATCTGCTGAAGCGTTTCCGTGGGTTCGGAGGCAGGGACAACGTGATCTATATCGCGGTGCCCGGCAATATCACACAGGTGGAAAAGCGCGCGTTTTTCCATGTTATGAGCAGCAAGATCAGTGCGGGAAAAGTACATCTGATCGAGAAGGGAATCGCCGACGCGGTGGGCGCGGGCACGGATGTGTTTTCGTCCAAGGGACATATGGTCGTCAATATCGGGGCAGATACCACCGAGATCGCCGTGATCAGCGGCGGAAGGGTGATCATCAGCCAGACGCTGAAACTGGGCGGCCGCAGACTGGACGAGGACATCCTGACCATGGTCAGAAGAAAATTCAATCTGAACATCGGCAGAAAGTCAGCGGAACAGCTGAAGAACAACCTGGCTTTCATGATCAACGGGCCGAAACTGGAACAGAAGGTCTTCGGGATCCATACCCTTTCCGGCCTTCCCAAATCGGAGATCATCCCCTCCCTGGCAGTCAGTGTCGCCATCGTGGATACCGTGGATGCCATCGTGGACAATGTGCGGGCCGTTTTCAACCGGCTTCCGCCGCAGATCATGGGAGATGTGGCAGATGAGGGCATCTATCTGACCGGCGGGGTTTCGATGATCCTGAATCTGGACGAATATTTCCGACAGGAACTGAATGTCCGCATCGTCCATGTACCGGACCCGGCCTACGGCACCATCCGCGGCATTGTGGGCGTCATGAATGACAGCGCGCTGCGGAAGCTTACCTGGTCCCTGCGGGACCTTTCCACCATGCGGTAAACCGCCAAATGAAACCTGAATAAGTAAGGAACGGACCTTTTATGATAAAAAGAAATGATACAAGAGGCAATAAAATCCTGCTGTTTTTCCTTTCGATGCTTTGCGTTGCACTGATCCTGATCTCCTTTCTGGGAGGCGAGGGCCTGGTGCTGCCAGTCCGGAGGATCAGCGGATTTCTGATTACGCCCGTTCAGAAGGGCATCAACCAGATGGGCAGCTGGCTTTCATCGATGGCTGAGAATTATGAGGATGTGGCCGTGCTCCGGGAGGAGAACGCGCAGCTGAAGGAACGTGTGGATTCCCTCACGGCCGAGAATTCCCAGCTCATCCAGGACAAGGAAGAGCTGGACCAGCTTCGGGAGCTGTATCAGCTGGACAAACAGTATGCCGATTACGAGAAGGTGGGCGCCAGGATCATCGCCCGCGATTCCGGGAACTGGTTCCAGGCCTTTACCATAGATAAAGGCTCCAATCAAGGCATCAAAAAAGACATGAACGTGATCTCCGGAAGCGGCCTCGTGGGTATCGTGACCGAGGTGGGCGGCAACTGGGCCACCGTGCGTTCCATCATCGATGACAACAGCAGCGTCAGTGCCATGGTCTCCACGACTTCGGACCAGTGCATCGTTTCCGGCAATCTGAAACTGCTGGATGAAGGGGAACTGGATCTGGTCAGGCTGACGGATCCGGACAACAAGGTCCATGTGGGAGACAAAGTCGTCACTTCCCAGATCAGCGAAAGATTCCTGCCCGGTATTCTGATCGGGTATATCAGTGAGCTTAACAATGATCCGAACAATATGACAAAATCCGGCTACCTTACCCCGGTAGTGGATTTCCGTCATCTGCAGACCGTCCTGGTGGTGCTTGAACTGAAGGATTACCGTCCGGAATCCACCACGGATGTGATCACATCTGCAGGCTCATTCTCGGTGGAACAGGAGAGTGAAACATAAATGCGCAGAAAACTGGTCATGGCGGTCCTGGTCACCGTCTGTGTTATTTTACAGTCGACCGTTTGTCCTATGATCGCCATAGCATCCATCAAACCTAACCTGTTGATCATCCTGACGGTGTCCTTCGGGCTGATGCGCGGAAAAAGATCCGGAATGCTTACGGGGTTCTGCTGCGGTTTTCTGACAGACCTGTTTTTCGAATCCGTGATCGGGCTGAACGCGCTTCTGTATCTCTGGGTGGGCTATTTCAGCGGCTTTTTCTACCGCATCTTCTATGATGACGACATCAAGACCCCTATTTTCCTGATCTCTATCACGGACCTGGTGTACGGGATCGTGCAGTATATCCTGATGTTCCTTCTGCGCGGAAGACTGCAGTTCTTCTATTATCTCGGAAGGATCATCATTCCGGAAGTCATCTATACGCTGCTTGTCACCATCGTTTTTTACCAGATTTTCTATCACATCAACAAGCGTGTCAGTATCACAGAAAAAAGGAGTGCTGGTAATATTGTTTAAACGACTGAACCGAAACTGGTTTAACAGTTCTGTTTCCCGTGCTGTGATCATGATCGTGATCCTCTCCATGATGACCGGGATCCTGGTCAACCGGCTTTTTCAGCTGCAGATCAGGGGAGGAGAGAATTATCAGGATAAATTTTCTCTTTCCATCAAAAAAGAGCGGCAGCTTGTCTCCGCAAGAGGCAACATCTACGACCGGAACGGCGTGCCGATCGCCTATAACGAGCTGTCCTACTGCGTCGTCTTCGAGGACAGCGGATCCTACAACACGACCCATGAAAAGAACCTGACGCTGAACGGAATGCTTTACAGACTGATCAAAATGATCGAGAGCCATGGAGATTCCGTCGCTTCCAGTTTCCGCGTGGTCCTGTCCCCGGACGGCGGCTATGCCTACAATGCCTCCGGTTTCACGCTTCTGCGTTTTAAGGCCGACCTGTTCGGAAAACCGTATACGGATGACCTTACGGCAGAGCAGAGAAACATGTCCGCGGACGATCTGATGAAGCTGCTGTGCGACAAGTCCCACTACGGCATTCTGGACCCGACCATCACGGATGAGGAGCGCGTGCAGTACGGGATCCCGGAGACCTTTACGGACAGCGAGATCCTGCAGCTGGCAGGCATCAGGGCAGCCATCGCGGCCAACAACTTTCAGCGCTACCGCTCTGTGACCATCGCCAGAAACATCGGGCAGGAAACACTGGCCCAGATCCAGGAAAATGAGGATACATTCCCGGGAGTCGGCATTTCCGAGGAATATACCCGTGTATACGCGAACGCGGAGTCTCTGGCACCGCTGATCGGTTACACAGGACAGATATCCGAGGAGGAACTTGCCCAGCTTTCCCAGGAGAGCAAGGATTACGACGCGAACGATATTGTCGGAAAGACCGGACTGGAAAAGGTCATGGAAACGACGCTTCACGGCAAAAAGGGAAGCGAGCTGGTATCCGTCGATAATCTCGGAAGAACGCTCGAAGTAGAGAGCCGCCAGGAATCCATGGCGGGCAATGACCTGATCCTGACCATCGACAGTGAGCTGCAGAACGCGATCTACATGATACTGGAAGAGTATGTGGCCGGTATCGTCTACAAGAACCTGGTCCCTGAAAAAGAGATCAATGCCGACTGGTATACCTCCGCCGACCAGGTCCGTATCCCCATCTACGACGTATACTACGCCCTGCTGGAAAACAATATCCTGGACGTCAGTCATCTGAAGACCAAAGAGGCGTCGGAAAATGAGAAGACCGTCTACAACGCGTTCCTGGTGAAGGCTTCGGAGATATTCGCCACCATCAAGAACGAGCTGCTGACCCAGAGACCGACCCCTTACAAGGATCTTGAGCCCGAATACAAGGTGTATATGTCCTATATTGTCAACGACATGCTGACCGAGGATACCGGAATCCTGAACAGCAGTGCCGTGGATACCACGGACCCCATGTATATCGCCTGGACGAAAGACGAGACGATCTCTCTGAAGGAATACCTTACCTATGCCATCTCCAAAAACTGGATCGATATCACCAAGATCTCGGATGAAAGCACCTATATGGATTCCGAGGAGATCTATACCATGATCGCGGATTACATTGCCGAATATCTCTATGAAGACAATGATTTCTGCAAGCAGGTGTACAAGCATATGCTTCAGCAGGAGATCATTTCCGGCGCACAGATCTGTCTGCTGCTGTTTGACCAGGGCATTCTTGAGATGAATACCGAAGATTACGAGCGGCTTTCCGACGGTTCTCTGGGCGGATTTGAATTCATGCAGCAGAAGATCTTCAATCTGGAGATCCGTCCGTCGGAGCTGGCGCTGAACCCCTGTTCCGCCTCCTGCGTGGTCGTAGACCCGAACAGCGGGGACGTGCTTGCCTGTGTCACCTATCCGGGTTATGACAACAACCGTCTGGCCAATACCATGGATACAGACTACTATCATAAACTGAATGATGACAAGTCCAGCCCCTTCTACAGCCGCGCCACGATGGAGACGATCGCCCCCGGTTCCACCTTCAAGCTTGTGACGGCCACGGCAGGATATATGGAAGGTGTCATCAACCTGGGCGAAGGGATCTTCTGTTCCGGCAAGTTCGACAGCGTGGATCCTCCGATCAACTGCTGGAACATTTACGGACACGGCTCGGAAACACTTTCGACAGCCATCCGGGATTCATGCAACTGTTTCTTCAACACCGTCGGATGGCGGCTTGCCGCGGAGAGCGGGGAATACGTGGATGAAGAGGGCGTGGAACGGCTGCAGAAGTACGCGTCCATGTACGGACTTGACGCGCCGTCGGGCGTGGAAGTGCCTGAAACGTCACCGCACATGTTTACCTATGACGCCGTCCGAGGCGCCATGGGCCAGTCGAACAACGCCTACACCACGACGCAGCTTGCCAGATATGTATCCACGCTGGCAAATAAAGGAACCTGCTACGACCTGACCCTGATCGACTATATCAAGGACTCCAGCGGAAGTGTGCTGGAAGAGCAGGAACCTGTGATCCACAATGAACTGAATCTTCCGGGAGAACTCTGGGACGCGCTTCATACGGGCATGCGCAATGTGGTCATCAACAGCAAGGCCTTTACAGGGTTTACCGACATTGCCGTAGCCGGAAAGACAGGAACGGCCCAGCAGACGACAAAGGTGCCGAACCACGGTCTGTTCATCGGTTTTGCCCCCTATGACGATCCGGAGATTTCGCTGGCGGTCCGTATTACAAACGGTTACAACTCCACGAATGCGGCACTGGTGGCAAAGGCCATCATCAGCTATTACTTCAAGCTTGGGGACTATACTTCGCTGATCACCGGCCATGCGGCAACAGACGTACTCGGGGACTATACAAGAACCGACTGATTTATGCTACGAAAAGAGACTGTATGACAAATCATGTGATCATTAAAAGCAACCCCCATGGCCTGAACATCAATCTGGATCCGGACATTCCCTTTGAGACACTGCTTTCCGAAGCGGAGACAAAGTTCCGGAGCACGGCCGGTTTCTTCAGACATGCCCAGATCGCCCTGTCATTTTCGGGCAGGGCGCTGACAGATGAGCAGGAGAGGGAATTGACCGACGTGATCGTTCAGAATTCCGGCCTGCAGGTCGTCTGCCTGATGGACGAGGATGGAAACCGGATCGAAAAGTACCGGTCGGCCAGGGACAGCGCGCTTTCTGCCATTGCAAATGAAGAGGCCTTTCTGTATTACGGGGACGTCGAAAAGGGGAAGCCGCTGGAGAAACTGTCCAGTATCGTCATTGCTGGAAACGTGCCTCCCGGAGCCGTGGTCAAATCCTGCGGAAATATCGTGATCCTGGGCAGCTGTCTGGGGTCTGTCTGGGCCGGCTGCAGCGGAAATACCTCCTGCTTCATATCGGCGTCGGACCTGCGGCCGCATCAGCTGCAGATCGCTTCCCGGACGGCCAGGAGCGCCATTTCCAGAAGACAGGCTGAAGTGGACTATGAAGTGAACCCCCAGATCGCTTTTCTGGACGAGGAGGCGCATATCGTCATCCGTCCCATGAACCGGAAAGGGATCACCGACTGTCTGAGGGGCATTACGGAGTATCAGGCAAATACCATAAAGGAAGCTTAAACTATGTTCAGACAATATAAATTCGGAGACTACAGGTTCCGCCTCATCCTATGGGTCGTTTCCCTGTCGGTCCTGGGGATCCTGATCATCGGAAGCGCCAGAGAATCCTTCCAGCAGAAGCAGATCTTCGGGCTGGCCCTGGGCGTATTCCTGATGCTGTTCATCTCCATGATCGATTATACATGGGTCCTTAATTTCTACGGAGTCATCTATATGGTCTCCATTGTGCTGCTGCTTGCAGTTCTGTTTGTAGGGACCAACGTAAACGGTGCCACGAGGTGGGTCGAGATTGCGGGCCTTCGCTTTCAGCCGTCCGATATTTCGAAGATCATGATCATTCTTTTCTTCTCTGCCTTCTTCGAAAAGCATCAGGATGATCTGAACCACGTAACGACGATCCTGAAGGCCGTCGTTCTGATCGGGATCCAGCTCCTGCTGATCTTCCGCGAACCGGACCTTTCCACGACCATTGTCGTTGCCCTTCTTTTTTCCGCCATGTATTTTTCGGCGGGACTTTCATACAGGATCATCGGAGGAATCCTGCTGGTGTTCATTCCGGTCGCGGTCATCGGGATCAGTGTTCTGATGCGGCCCGGTACAGAGATGCTGGAGAACTATCAGCTGACCAGGATCTATGCCTGGCTGAAGCCGGATGAGTATCCCCAGGATGCCTATCAGCAGCAGAATTCCATCACAGCCATCGGCTCGGGCCAGCTGTACGGAAAAGGCCTGAACAACGAGAACGTGGAATCGGTCAAGAACGGAGGCTTTATTCCCGAACCGCAGACGGACTTTATTTTCGCCGTCGCCGGCGAGGAACTTGGCTTCATCGGCTGCTGCGCCATCGTGCTGCTTGAATTCCTGATCGCTCTGGAATGCCTGCTGACAGGAATGCGCTCCAGAATGCTGTCGGGGACGCTGATATGCTGCGGGATGGCTTCGCTGGTCTTTTTCCAGAGCTTTCTGAATATTTCTGTTACAACCGGCCTGCTGCCTAATACAGGGATCACGCTTCCTTTCGTCAGCTACGGACTTACGTCGCTGGACAGCTTCTGCATCGGGATCGGTTTTGTACTGAACGTTGGACTGCAGTCTAAAAAATACTAGGAGGTACGGTTATGAACATAGCGCTGATCGCCCATGATTCAAAAAAGAAGCTGATGCAGAATTTCTGCATCGCCTACCGGAGTATTCTTTCACACCATACACTGTATGCAACAGGGACCACCGGCCGCCTGATCGAGGAGGCCACGGGACTTACTTTGCATAAATTCCTTGCAGGCCATATCGGCGGCGAGGAACAGGCCGGTGCCATGATCGAGCAGAACCAGATCGATCTGGTGATCTTTTTCAGGGATCCGAACATCCATGGCCTGAATCACGGTGTTGACATCAATAAGGTGATCCGTCTGTGTGATCTGCACAGTGTACCGCTGGCGACCAATATCGGGTGTGCGGAGATGCTTTTGAAATCATTGGAAAGAGGAGATCTGGAGTGGCGCGAGATGTATCGGTAAAGAACCGGCCGGCTCAGGATACAGCCAGAAGGCGGCCTGCCGGGAGAACACAGTCAGAAAACCGGGAAGTGCGGAAAACGGCGGCCGGAAGACAGCCCGGCCGCGGCGACTCTTCAGGAATTAAGACGTCCGGACAATATACGGAAAGGGAACTGCAGAGGATCAGACAGCGGGAAAAAGAGGACAACAGGCAGCTTTTAAAGCTGAGAGCGGTGCTTTTCCTTCTTCTTGTCCTGTTTGCGCTGCTTGCCTTCGCAGCTTATTATTTTGTGTGGCGTTCCCACGATTATGACCTGGATCTGCCCTTTGACCCGTTCCGGCCTGTTTACGGATACAGCCAGGGAATCGATGAGGGCGGAACTTCAGCCCTGATGGCGGAGGATCTCTGTGTTTCCGCGGGGGACCAGAATGTGACGGCCCGGTCTCTGGAGGCATATTCCGCGGGACTGTTCGATATCAACAGCGCCGAAGTTATGTACGCGAAGGATATGTTCGCGAAAAGGTCTCCGGCAAGTATCACAAAGCTGATGACAGCTCTCCTGACCATCCGCTACGGCAACCTTGATGAGATCATCACGGTCACCCCGGTCGTGAAAGATATTGAATACGGTTCTTCCGTCTGCGATATCCATGAAGGGGATGTGCTGACGCTGCGGCAGCTTCTGTACGGCATGATGGTCGCCTCGGGAAATGACGCGGCCATGATGATCGCGGAACATCTGGGCGGCGGTTCCGTTTCGGCGTTTGTGGACATGATGAATGCGGAAGCTAAAAGGATCGGCGCGACCAGTACGCACTTTATGAATCCGCACGGCCTGACGGATCCGGATCATTATTCCACCGTTTACGACATCTATCTGATCTTCCAGGAAGCCATGAAGTATGATGTCTTCCAGGACATTATCAACCGGCATAATTATTACGCGGAATACAAGAGAGGAGACGGCAGCGGTGCCGCCGTCACCTGGGAATCCACGAACTATTATTTCACGGGTGAAGCGGATGCGCCGGAAGAGATTTCTGTTTTCGGAGGCAAGACAGGAACGACGGAAGACGCCGGAGCCTGCCTGTCCCTTCTGGCGAAGGATGTTTACGGAAACCCGTATATTGCGGTCGTTCTGCACTCTACATCCAAAGAGACACTCTATCCCGACATGAACCAGCTGCTCACCCTGATCAATTCATGAACGAAATAGGTTGTATTTTACTGTTGTGTCGGATATAATAAAAATACCAATCCGGTTGGCAATACGGTGGTAATCAAGCCATGCTGAAAAGCTTCCGGACGATTAGAGGAGGAAATGAATATGCTTCGATTAATAGTAGGTGAAAAAGGAAAAGGAAAAACAAAGATTCTGCTCGACGAGGCGAATACACAGATCAAAACCGCCCATGGCAGCATTGTTTATCTTGATAAGAGCACGAAACACATGTATGAACTGAATAACCGGATCAGGCTGATAGACGTTTCTTCTTACAATCTGAAATCAAGCGAGAACTTCATTGGCTTCATCAAAGGCATCATCTCACAGGACCACGACCTCGAACAGGTCTATCTGGACAGTTTCCTGAAAATCGCCGTTACGGATGAGGAACATGTAGAGGAACTGTTCACAGAGCTCGAGGCGATCGGCAGCCAGTACGGAATTACATTTGTCGTCAGTGCTTCGATACCTGCTTCCTCTGTATCGGATGCATTCAAGGACAGTGTGCTGGCCGCACTGTAAAACAGTCCGTTAAGGCATTCTGCCCTGCAAAGGCAGCCGGCAGGAGATACGGGCAGTATTTATAAGTAATCGGAACTTTTAAGGGGCTGTCATGTAAATGACAGCCCCGTTATCAATGTCATATGATCTGAAGGAGTGTCTGTTTGAGCCTGCAAACCACGAGACGGACGAAAATAACCAAATACCGGAGATATCCGTTCCTGAACATCGGGACACTGCTGTTTTCCATTGTGTTCTTATACATGCTGATCTCCATCATCGTCTACTTTACACAGCCCCATGTGACTTATTACGAAGTAGTGAACGGGACCATCAGCGGCAATTACCGGTTCCATGCCCTTGCGCTCCATGAAGAGACGGTCGTTACGGCGGAACAGTCGGGATATATCCGTTATTATGCCAGAGAAGGAGCAAAAACATCTTCGGGAAGTATTGTCTGTGCCGTCAGTGATACACAGCAGACACAGCGAATATCCAGTGAAGACTATGCACCGGCACAGCAGGATCTCGACCGGATCCGCAACCTGATGTCCACCTTTTCCATGAGCTACAGCGGAGCCGCATATCAGCAGACTTACGATCTGAAGGCCAATATTGAAAGCATTCTTTCAGACATCACGAAAGAACAGGATGAGAACTATCTGAATGTCCGGAGCCGCAGCTATGCGCCGGAATCCGGATTTGTCATATACAATACCGACGGTCTGGAACTGGAGACGGCCGATACGATTTCCGATGAAGATTTTGATCAGAATCGTTATGATGTGAAAAACCTGAAGAACCGGGAATCTGTCTCCCAGGGAGACGAGATCTACAAGCTGATCACAAGTGAGAACTGGAAACTCTATTTTCCGATGGATGAGGACATGGTCCTTTCCATGAACGGGATGGAGAATATCCGGTTCCGTTTTCTGAAGGACAACAGGGATTTCACGGCTCCTTTTGCCATTATAACCAACGAAAACGGTACTTACGGCGAGATCTCCATGAGCAGCTCCCTCGTACGCTACGCGACGGACCGTTTTCTTGACATCGAACTGACCATGAACAAGAAGTCGGGTCTGAAGGTTCCCAGCAGCGCCATTGTGGACAAGACCTTTTATCAGATCCCGGAAGAGTTCGCCATTGTCAACGAGAGTACTTCAAAAGAGATCACGCTGTATGTGGAGCATTTCCGGGCCGACGGTTCCGCCGAGAACAAATTCATCACCGCAAATGTCTACAGCCATCCCAGCGGGTATTATCTGGTGAATTCCTCTCTGCTGGAGAACGGGGATTTCCTTCTGGTCGAAAACACGGCTAAACGGGAGCAGATCGACGAGGATGATCTGGTAGTCCTGCACGGCGTCTACAACATCAACAAGGGCTATGCCATGTTCAGGGAAGTCACGATCATTGACCAGAACAAGGAATACTGCATCGTCGAGAGCAACAATATCTACGGCCTGGCCACCTACGATTATATCGTACTGAATGCTTCGGAAGTGGATGTGGACCAGATCATCAACTGATAAGTCATGAACAGTAAGGGGACATTCTTTTATGCTTGCTGAAAATCTGAAACATGTGGAAGAACGTATCTTGAAAGCCTGTGAAAGAGCCGGAAGGTCCAGGGACGAAGTCACGCTGATCGCCGTCAGCAAGACCAAGCCGGTGGAAATGCTTCAGGAGGCCTATGACCTGGGGGTACGTGTCTTCGGAGAGAATAAACCGCAGGAAATGCGGGATAAGATGCCGCAGCTGCCGCAGGATATCCGCTGGCATATGATCGGACATCTGCAGAGAAATAAGATCAAATATATCATCGGGAAGGCTGAGATGATCCATTCCGTGGACTCGCTGAAACTGGCCGAAGCCATCAGCCAGGAAGCGGAAAAACACGGCAGGACGATCCCCGTACTGATCGAGGTGAATGTGGCAGGGGAGGAGAGTAAATTCGGCGTATCCCCCGGCGAAACGGAAGAGCTGATCCGCCGGATCGCTCCGCTGCCGGGCCTGACGGTACGTGGACTGATGACCATTGCCCCGTACGTGGAAGATCAGGAACTGAACCGCCCCGTGTTCCGGGAGTTGAGGAAATTATCTGTTGACATTGCTTCAAAAAACATAGATAATGTGTGTATGTGTGAACTGAGTATGGGCATGACGGGAGATTACGAGACGGCCATAGAGGAAGGCGCCACCTTCGTCCGGGTCGGGACGGGAATCTTCGGCGCGCGCTCGTATGACATCTGAAGCAATCCGAAGAAATGAATCTGTACGTGCCGCAGACGCGGCCGAAGGAGTGGAGACACTTAAAGATGGGTGTACTTGATAAATTTTTAAATTCCATGAAACTGAACGATGAAACAGATGCGGATTTCGACGAAGAATATCTGGACGATGAGGACGATTACGATTCAGAATTCTACAGGGACGAACCGTCTGTAAGGAGCCGCTTTATCAGCCGCAGAGAAGAAGAGCCGGACGATCTGGACAGCTACGCGGATGATTATGCAGCCATTCCTTCCGAAGTGGAAAGAAAGCCTGCTGCCCCGAAAAAGCAGCCGAAGGCTTCCAAAAAGAAGAATAAAGTGACCGGAATCCGTCAGAATGCTTCCAGAAGTACCAGAACATCAGGTATGATGGAGGTCTGCGTGATCAAGCCCCGCAGTATGGAAGACTGCAGTGAGATCACGGACACACTGCTGGAGAACTGCACGGTCATCCTGAATATGGAAGGAATCGATCTGGCCCTTTCACAGCGCATCGTGGATTATACCTCCGGAAGTACCTACGCACTTCGCGGGAACCTGCGTAAAGTCAGCAATTATATTTTCATCGTGACACCGGAAGGTGTTGATATTTCCGGCGATTATGAAGAGTATATGAGCGACGCGTTTGACGTACCGGCCTATGGAGGACGTTACTGAAACTTTCTGACCAGTTAAATCTGACCGGTTAATAAATGATGGAAAAAGAAGAAGTTGTATTCAGAAGCAGAATACAGGACCTTGCAAGGCTTGCCGAACGGCGGGGTTGCGTCCTGTATTCTGATTTTTTAAGCCTGAATGAGCAGTCCATTCTGCAGGAACTGCTGCCGGCACTGCCGCTTTCAGGATGTGAGTGGGACGGAGGATATGCCCAGGCGGAACGGAAGATGGCGGCTTTTATCCCCTACTATGGCGATGAGCCTGCCTTTCCGATCGTCTGTGTAAGGCTGGTCCCGGCGAACAGAAAATATGCGGAGAAGCTTACACACAGGGATATTCTCGGCGCCCTGATGCACCTTGGAATGGAGAGAAGCCGGCTGGGGGATATCGCTGTTACGGAGGAGGAAGCTCTGATCTTCTGCAGCGAGGCATTTGCGCAGGTTATATGTGACGAACTGCGACAGGTGAGGCATACCTCTGTAGTCTGCTCTGTCTGCGACGAAAAGGAGCTGGACTATGAACCGAAGATGCAGCGCAGCAGAAGCAGTATCGCTTCCGTCCGCCTTGACGCGCTGATCGCTGCGGCCTTCCATGAATCCAGAAGTTCCCTGCTGGGCCTCATCGAAGGCGGAAAAGTCTTTGTGAACGGAAAACAGGTCACATCCAATGCTTTTATCCCGAAGGAGAATGATATCATCTCGGTCCGCGGGATGGGACGGTTCCGGTTTTCCGGACAGGAAGGGACTTCGAAAAAGGGCAGGATCTGGGTGAGCATTGATCTGTTTGTTTCCTGATCCTGATATTGCAGCCCGGGCTGCATGCAATTACAAAGTGATAAGGAGTTATTATGAAGAACAAAAGAGGGCAGCAGCTGCTGGAAGTTAAAAATGACGGAAAATTTGCCTACAATATTATCCTGGAATCCGGATTCGGTGATCTGGAGAAGTTTCTCCGTGAAGCCGGCTGCGAAGGCCGACGTATCTGTATTGTCACGGACTCCAATGTAGAAAAACTGTACCTGAAAGAGGTGGAGGAGATCGCCTCGAAGACGGCATCGGAAGTGATCTCTTTCGTCTTCAAGGCGGGAGAGTCCTCCAAGACGCTGGAAACCGTGCAGGAGCTCTATACCCGTCTGATCGAAGCCGGATTTGACAGGCAGGATTATCTGCTGGCACTTGGCGGCGGCGTGACCGGGGATCTGACCGGTTTCACGGCGGCCACCTATCTGCGCGGAATCCGCTTTATCCAGGTTCCGACGACCCTTCTTTCCCAGGTAGACAGCAGCATCGGCGGAAAGACCGGTGTTGACTTTGCCAGTTATAAAAATATGGTCGGCGCCTTCCATATGCCTTCCCTTGTCTATATCAATGAGGCGGTCCTGAGCACTCTGCCGGACGATCAGTTCGCCTGCGGAATGGGAGAGGTCCTGAAGAGCGGGCTGATCCGTGATGCGGATTTCTATGAGTGGACCATCAACCACATGGGGGAGATCGACGAACGGGACCCCGGTACACTTCTGAAAATGGTGGAAAGCTGCTGCCGCATCAAGCGTGACGTCGTTGAGGCGGACCCCTATGACAGAGGAGAGCGCGCCATCCTGAATTTCGGACACACTCTGGGCCATGCCATCGAAAAACTGAAGAATTTCTCACTGACACACGGCGAATGCGTCGCTCTGGGCATGGTGGCAGCAGCCTACATTTCCTGGAAACGCGGATATCTGGATGAAAATGAATTTTATGAGATCCGTGATATGAACGTAGGTTTCTATCTGCCCATCTCCTTTGACGGACTGGACTGTCAGGAGATCCTGGATGCTGCCGGAAAAGACAAGAAGAGGGATGGAAAAACGCTGAAATTCATCCTGCTGGAAAAACCCGGCAAGGCCATGATCGCAGATGACGTGACAGAAGCAGAGATGCTGGATGCATTGAAGCAGATGAAGGCGGAGTTTTAATGGAAAAAGAGAAGAAAAGCGGTTTTTCGGTTTTCTGTGCAGTTCTGCTGATCTTCCTGGTGTTTGCGGATCAGCTGTCGAAAGCAGCGGCTGTCACCCGGCTTAAGCCGGTCGGACAGATTCCTGTCATCAGAAACGTTCTTTCCCTGCTGTATCTTGAAAACAGAGGGGCAGCCTTCGGGATGCTGAAGGAAAGGCAGTGGATCTTTGTACTGATCGCAGCCGGTGTACTGTTGTTTGTCCTGTATTTTTTCATAAAGCTGCCTGCCCGGAAAAAGTTCCGCCCGCTTGGGATCTGCCTGGTCCTGATTGCTGCCGGGGCGGCGGGGAACCTGATCGACAGGGTACTGCGGGGATATGTGATCGATTTCATCTATTTCGAACTGATCGATTTCCCGGTCTTCAATGTGGCGGATATCTGTATCTGCGTCGGGATCGGCTGCATGATCCTGCTGATGCTGACCAGATACAGGGAGGATGAGCTGTTATGAGAGATGCGAAGATTCAAAATGAACAGCTTCACGGCGCTGGGATAAAAAATGCCGGGATTCAGGATGAAGCGCTGCCGGATGGCCGGCTGTCAGATGGCCTGCTGCCGGATGACCTGCTGTCAGAGGAACTGCTCCCGGAAGAAGAGGTTTCTGACGGAGAGGCTGAGGATGAAGTAACACTGTCCATCACAGAGGCGGACGGCAGACAGCGTCTGGACAAGCTTCTTGCAGTGAGGCTCCCGGAACTGACCAGATCCTATATACAGAAACTCTTTGAAGACGGCAGGATCACACTTGACGATAAAACGGTGAAACCATCGGCAAAGGCCGGTCCGGGCAGTATTGTGACCATCCGTCTTCCGGAGCCGGAGACATCGGAAGCGGTTCCGCAGGATATTCCTCTGGACATTCTGTATGAAGATGCCGATATCATTGTTGTCAATAAGCCGAAGGGGATGGTGGTCCATCCTGCGCCGGGGCATCCGGACGGTACTCTGGTGAATGCCCTGATGTTCCACTGCGGGGATGAACTGTCCGGGATCGGCGGCGTACAGCGCCCGGGAATCGTTCACAGGATCGACCGGAATACCACCGGTTCCCTGATCATCTGCAAGAACGACAAGGCGCACCAGTGTATTGCGCAGCAGCTGGCGGTACACAGCATCACGCGGGCTTACAGAGCCATTGTACATGGAAATATCCGGGAAGATTCCGGTACCGTTGTCACGACCATAGGACGCCACCCGGTACGCCGGAAGGAGATGGCAGTAAATGTATCCGGAGGAAAGACAGCGGTGACCCATTTTCAGGTCCTGGAACGGTTCGGCGACTACACCTACGTGGAATGCCGGCTGGAGACGGGGAGGACGCATCAGATCCGTGTACATATGAAGCATATCGGGCATCCTGTCCTGGGAGATGATGTCTACGGACCTGCGAAATGTCCCGTCCCGCACCTTGAGGGACAGACGCTGCATGCCATGACCCTTGGGATCCGGCATCCGTCCACCGGGGAATACATGGAATTTACAGCGCCTCTGCCGGAATATTTTGAGAGGCTGCTTGAAAAACTTAGGACGGAACGAGAAAAGAAGAGAGGAAAAAGTTTATGAGGTTTGTGATCCAGCGCGCCAGGGAAGGCCGCGTGGAAGTGGATGGAAAGACGATCGGACAGATCGGAAAAGGATTTGTCGTGCTGATCGGCGTCTGTGAACAGGATACCGAGAAAGAAGCGGACCTTCTGGTCCGGAAAATGATCGGCCTGAGGATCTTCCGGGATGAGAACGGAAAGACGAACCTTTCACTGGCTGATGTGGGAGGAAGCCTGCTTCTGATCTCACAGTTCACACTCTATGCGAACTGTAAAAAGGGAAACCGCCCCTCCTTTATCGACGCCGGCAGTCCGCAGCATGCCGAGCAGCTTTATGAGTATATTATAAAAGCCTGCCGTGAGCGGGTGCCTGTCGTCGAGACCGGATCGTTCGGGGC
>CACZSG010000255.1 GCA_902783665.1 uncultured Lachnospiraceae bacterium
ATGAAGTTGCCAGAAAGCACGGAAAACCCGTGGTCATCATGGAACCCCTTAAAGGTGGCCTTCTTGCAAATCCGCCCGAAGCGGTGGCTTCCATTTTCAGGGAAAAAGAACCGGAACGCTCCGTGGCGTCCTGGGGCATCCGCTTTGCCGCCAGCCTGGACGGCGTGCTGGCCGTTCTTTCCGGCATGAGCAGCCTGGAGCAGATGGAGGACAACATCTCATTCATGAAGGATTTCGACGGATTTTCAAAAGAACAGCTTGAGACCATCGAGGCAGCCAGGGAAACTCTGAACCGCATCCCCCTGATCCCCTGCACCACCTGCAACTACTGCGCTAAAGTCTGTCCCATGGAGATTGGCATCTCCGGAACTTTTACGGCAAAGAACATGTACACACTGTACGGCGACATGGCAAAGGCAAAGCATGAAGAAGGATGGCTGGTCGGCGGCCACGGCAGAAAACAGGCCGTCAACTGCATTCAGTGCGGCGCCTGTGAGGCAGCCTGTCCCCAGCATATCCACATCAGGGATGAGCTGGCGGAAGCGGCAAGACTTTTTGAGCAATGATTTTGAATGGGGTCAGACCCCATTACAGATATGTTACAGAAGTAACCATAATGTAACCATTCTGTAATGGGGTCTGACCCCACCTTATATTGTCTGATAGATGGCCCGGATGGCCTCCTCATACTTTTCCTCGGACACTCCGATCAAAAGATTCAGCTTTCCGGCGCCCTGGTTGATGGTGCTGATCTGGATGTCTGCCCGGGTCAGCGCCTGCAGCACCCGGACATTGGCGTCGCAGGTCTCGGTCCCTTTTTCTCCGATCACGGCGATCATGGACAGGTTCTCCTTCAGGGCCAGGAAATCCGGGTCCAGCTTCTGGCGGATCTCCTCGAACAGATCCTCCTTGCATTCACTCAGCAGCTCACTGCGGATGACAAGGGTAACGGAATCGATACCTGTCAGACACTGCTCGAAGGGCAACTGCCGGTTCTTCAGGATATCCAGTATGATGGCGGAAAAGCCTGATTCATCGCTGACCATCACCTTCTCGATCTGAATGACGGACATGCCCTGCTGCCCTGCAACGGCGATAATCGGATACTTCTTCTCTCCCTTGGGAAGTTTCCGAACGATCATGGTGCCGGGTTCCTCAGGCAGCAGCGTGTTGCGGATGTTGATGGGAATCCCCATGTCCGACACTGGCAGCACAGCGTCGGTATGCAGCACGGACGCACCCATATAGGACAAAGTCCGAAGTTCCCGGTAGCTGACATAACGAACTGTCTTCGGACTCATGACAATTTTCGGATCCGCGGCAAGCAGCCCGGATACATCCGTCCAGTTCTCGTACAGATCCGCATGGATGGCAGCCGCCGCCAGACTCCCCGTCACATCCGAGCCGCCGCGGCTTAAAGTATGAATGACGCCGTTCATGTCTGCCCCGTAAAAACCGGCGATCACGGCGTTCTTCAGCGGCCGCAGGGATGCCCCCATCGCCCGCCTGGTCATGGCCTGGTCCAGCACACCATTCTCATTGAAACAGACGCACCACTCCGGGTCCACGAAGGTGAAGCCCAGGTAGTCGGCAAGAATACGGGCATTCAGGTACTCCCCTCTGCTGGCGGCATAGTCCCTCTGAGGGTCTGTCTGCAGATGGTTCCGCAGGATGGCTATTTCCTGCTCCAGCGGGAATTCCGGCGTCACCCTGCTCACAATCTCCTGGAAGCGGGCCTGTACCTGTTCCAGATACGGCTCAAAATCGTTTCCGGCGGCGGCCTCCTCCCAGCAGGCAAGCAGAAGATCCGTCACCTTTATGTCGTCCGGAAACCTCTTTCCGGGAGCGGAGACCACAATAAACCGGCGGTCCGGATCTTTATTAACGATCTCTCGGATTGCTTCAAACTGACGCGGGCCGGCAAGAGAAGTGCCGCCGAATTTCGCAACTACTGTTCTCATCATATTTCGTCCTCAGCTTTATCAGACTCAAAGCGAGAATACCCCATCTTCTTAAGGTGGGGATGAATCGCACCTGATATTTTCAAAATAATAAACATAATGATCTTGTAAATATAACATAACATAAATCTGCAAAAACTGAAAGCCACCACATGACAGAAAACAAAACAGCAGATAGATCCGTATAAAAGAAAATCTTCTTCGCATTGACCGAACATGTGTTCTTGTGGTATCATATACTTATCTTTCAGAAGGAGGACAGGTTCATGTATCATGTGGAACGGATCGATATACGGAAAGACCATGCCCTCTTTACCTATGCGGACAGGGCTGCCGCCTGTGCCAATAACGTATATAACGTCACCAATTTTTACATCCGGAACCTGATGACAGGCCTGAAAA
>CACZSG010000256.1 GCA_902783665.1 uncultured Lachnospiraceae bacterium
AATGAATTTTCGAGTTGCTTACCTGAATCCACATTAATCTTAATTTACCAATTTGTCAAGGATATCTTTCTAGTAACCGGTTCTTTTTGTTGTGAATATTGTCTGTCACAGCACATGAAATTGCGACCGAAATTGAAATATTCTCACAAACGAAGGCCTCTGGGCTTGCAGGTTTCATTGACAGATTTGATAGAAGCGAACAATAACGGCGGGTATGCGGAAATGTTTCAATTCTGTTGCTCTTATTCTATTCTTGAGTACGGCGGCAGATCCTGCCTGACTTCAAAAACGGAAAGCTAAATGCTTCGGCAGGATTCGAAGCGCGGGCGAGGATAGCAGCAGGCCGGGATTCATGTCGTCCGAGAACAGCTTCTGAATATATGTATTATTTTAAAAAAAGCATGAAGTCCCTGATGTGACTCCATGCCTGAAATGTCTGATATACCTGATATTCCGAAACGCTGCCTTCTATACTTCAGAAACTTTTATACTCTTCCATAATGGCGCGCAGCCGCTCCGCATTCTCTTTCGTATTCTTCCCGTCAAACACGGCGGATCCCGCCACGCACACATTGGCGCCCGCTTCCAGGACCATGCGCAGCGTGTATTCCTTGATGCCTCCATCCACCTCGATGTCGATCTGCCGCCCCATCTCCATGGCTTTGCGGCGGATGGTGCGGATCTTCTCGGTCATCTGCGGGATGTATTTCTGTCCTCCGAATCCGGGGTTCACGGTCATGATGAGAACCATGTCCAGATCTTCCATGACATAGTCCAGAACATCCAGCGGAGTGGCCGGGTTCAGGGCTACGCCTGCCCGCTTTCCGGTATCCTTGATCTGATAGATGGCGCGGTGCAGATGGTTGGTGGCTTCCGCATGAACGGTGATCCCGTCCGCGCCACATCTGGCGAACTGTTCCACATACTGTTCCGGGTTCTCGATCATCAGGTGGACATCAAAAAATGTATCGGTGACGGGTCTGATGGACTCGATGACCGGCATGGCAAAGGAAAGACTCGGCACGAACCGGCCGTCCATAACATCGATATGCAGCCATTCACAGCCGGCGGCTACGACATCCTCGATATCTTTTCCGAGATTCACGAAATTGGCCGATAAAATAGACGGTGCCAGAATGTTCTTTCTTTCCATGATAATACCTTTCTTTGATAATACCTTTCTTTCAAGCTTTATGATTGTATTTCGGTTTTCTCTGTTTCAGCTCTTCAGCGAGCAGACAGTAGTTTTTATATCTTCCCGCAGAGATCTTTCCCTGCGCAAGTGCCTCTTTGACCGTACATCCGGGTTCGCTGATATGCATGCATCCCTGGAACCGGCAGGTTCCTTCGTAGGGCGCGAACTCAGGATATAATTCCCGAAGCGCCTCGGGTGTCATGTCCGGCAGATAGAGGGATGAAAAACCCGGCGTGTCAAGAAAATAGGTGGAAGGACCGATGGCGAACAATTCCGTATGGCGGGTGGTATGACGGCCTCTGTCGATCCGTTCGCTGACGCTGCCCACCTCCATCTGGTCCCGGTTCAGCAGGAAGTTGGTCATGGAGGATTTTCCGACGCCGGACGGACCGGCCACCACCGTGGTCTTTCCCTCGAGCATCTCGCGTACTTCCTTTAGTCCTGTCTGCTGCTCGATGCTTACGAAGTATACACCGCAGCCGCAGCTTTCATAGGTCTGTTTCAGTTCGTCGCAGTCCTTCTTATCCACCAGATCCGTTTTATTGAAGCAGATCTGTACGGGGATCTCCTGCATCCGCATCAGGATCAGGAATCTGTCCAGCAGATTCAGGTTGGGTTTCGGGCTTGCTGCCGCGAAGATCACCAGCGCCTGGTCCACATTTGCCGCGGCCGGCCGGATCAGCATGTTTTTCCTGGGAAGGATCCTGTCCACGTTTCCGGTCAGTTCAGCGCTGCTGATCACGGACATCTCCACGTCGTCCCCCGGAAGAGGTTTTACGTTCTCTTTCCGGAATATGCCTTTCGCCCGGCATTCATAGACCTGTCCGTCCTGCGCATGTACGTAGTAGAAACCGCCGACGCCGCGTATGATCTTTCCTTTTATGCTTCCCATCCGACTACTCCGTCACCGCACTGAATACAATGCCGGCGTATTCAATGCTGCTGACGATCTCTCCGTTTTCGTTCAGCAGGTAGACATAAGCTGTTCCGGTGGTCTCTCCGGGAATGCCTTCCACCTGCAGATAATATGGAAATTCCGTATTGCCTTCAAAAACAGTGGTGGTGGATCCGCCCTGTACCAGGTCGATCTGCACCTGCTGTCCCGTGTAGCCTGCCGGAGCCTCCAGGGAAGCGTTGCACACCCAGGTGCCCTGCGGTGTCTGCTCCTGCTGGGCGGAAGCTGTTGATTCCCCGTTGGGTCCCGAGCTCAGATACAGCGTGATGGCGGTGCCTGCCAGTACCTGTGTGCCTTTTTCGATGCTCTGCCTGCATACCCAGTCCTGCTGCACTTCTGCGCTGGGCTCGTATTCATAGATGGGGTCCCCAAGACCGGACATCTGCGCGCGGGCCCTGGAAGTATCCTGGTCGGTATACCAGAAATCCGGAACCGTTACGTAGACAGCATTTGCCTCGCTGCCCTGGCTTACATACAGGGTGACCACATCTCCTGCTTCAATGGAGGAAGCGGCGGAAGGATCTGTTCTGATCACCTGGCCCTGCTCCACTGTGTCACTGAATTCATTTTCAACAAGATACTGAAGACCCTGTTCCACCAGATAGCTCTGGGCATCCGCCTGCGTATATCCGGCAAGGTCCTGAAGGGTAAGTCCTTCTACCCCGAGGCTGAGGGAATAGGACACTTCCGTGCCCGGAGCCGCCTTCTGCCCCGCTCTGGGCGTCTGGCTGCATACCTGCCCTGCCGCGACGGTCGATGAGTAGACATCGCTCATCTTCACGGCCACAAAACCTTTCTGGGAAATTGCCAGAAGGGCTTCCGCCTCTGTAAGGCCCGTCACATCAGGTACTTCCTGAGCTTCGTTTCCTGTGGGAGCTGCCGCCTCGGTCACCTTCTCGGTAGCCTTTTCCGTTGCGGCTTCAGAAGCCGTGGTCTGGGACTGAGCCTGGGTCATGGCCTGTTCCGTCACGGATTCAGTTCCTTTTTCATTTCTGTTCTTTCTGGAGAAGTTGAACAGTCCGAAAGCATTTCCGAGCAAGGACAGGAAAATACAGCCGATCACCACGGCCGCGATGATCCCGCCCACGGTCACGATCTTTTCCAGCCTGGAATTGACCGCTATATCGGAATCGCTGTCATCATGTTCCGAAGCGTAGGACTTTTCCAGTTCGTAGCTGTCTTCATGGAAGCCGTAGCTGTCCCTGTCGTCATAGACGTCGTAATAACCGTCCAGATCGTCCACGTCGTCCGGGTCGTCCTGCCGTACCTGGGAACGTCTTCTGACATCCCTGCCGTCTTTTTTGGGCGAGACTTCCTGATAGCCGCTGTTCCTGTAATAGCTGCCGGACTGGTAGGCACGGTTGTCGTCCTTCGCTTCTTCTTTGTCATGAAGACCGGCCGCTGCCCCCACATCCATGTTCTCATCATAGGAAGGCATGGAGGAAGCACCGCCGCCCTGACGGTAGGTCTCGTTGATCTTCTCCACATCATCCTTTGAAATGACAATGGTCCTTGAAGTATGATCTACCGAAGGAATGGACACAAAATCCCCGTCCGGATTGACCAGAGACTCACGCAGGTCACGGATCAGTTCGGCCATATTGGAATATCTTCTGTCCGGGCTTTTCTGGGTACATTTCAGAACGATCTGATTGGTGCTGTAGGAGATCTCCGGAACCAGCTCCTTCGGCCCGTGGAATTCCTCCTGCAGATGTTTGATGGCCACGGCAACCGCCGTGTCGCCGTCATAGGGCACATGGCCGGTCAGCATCTCGTACATGGTGATGCCAAGAGAATAGATATCGCTCTTCTCATCACTGTATCCGCCTCTGGCCTGTTCCGGAGAACTGTAGTGGACAGACCCCATGACATTGGAATTGATGGTATTTGAAGTGGAGGCTCTGGCGATTCCGAAATCCGTCACCTTCACCTTGCCGTCTATGGAAATGATGATATTCTGCGGCTTGACATCCCTGTGGATGACGCCGTTGTTGTGGGCAGCCTCCAGTCCGGCGGAAATCTGCAGCGCAATGCTGGTAGCCTCCCTCACGGAGAGCCTGCCTTTTTTTCCTATATACTCTTTCAGCGTGATGCCCTCTACAAGCTCCATCACGATATAATAGATCCCGGCTTCTTCGCCGACATCGTAAATATTGACAATATTGGCATGCGCAAGGCCTGCGGCTGACTGTGCCTCCACCCGGAACTTTGAAATAAACGTCTTGTCGTCCCGGAATTCCTTTTTCAGGACCTTCACCGCGACATAACGGTTCAGCTTATGATCCTTCGCCTTGTAAACGTCGGCCATACCGCCGGAACCGATATGGGAGATGATCTCATACCTGTTCTGTATAAATAAACCGCCCTTCAGCATAATAACCCCCAATTGCTATACCTGTGCAAGTATAACCGAAATATTATCCTTACCCCCGTTTTTATTGGCCTCTTCCACCAGGCGCTCCACCGCCTGTTCCAAAGAAGCGCTCTTTTTCACGATGCCGAAAATCTCTCCATCCTCCAGCATGGTGGTCAGACCGTCTGAACACAGCAGGATGATGTCTCCCTCTTCGAGATTGACATCGAAAAAATCCACCTTCACAGGAACGCTGACGCCCACCGCGCGGGTGATCACGTTCCTTTCCGGATGCGTTCTCGCATCCTCTCTTTTCAGCTGTCCCATGCGGATCATCTCTTCCACCAGCGAATGGTCGTGGGTGATCTGTTCTATATGATCCGCGTCCAGCAGGTACAGCCTGGAATCCCCGACGTTTGCCACATAGAGGATTCCGTCTTCCACAACGGCGGCCACCACCGTTGTGCCCATTCCCGAAAGGGAAGGATCCGTCTCCGCTTTTCCTGCCACCTTGTCATTGGCTGTATGGATGGCCTTTCCAAGAAGCGAGACAGGGTGCGTTTCTTTTGCCGTATCAAGAAACTGCAGCATGGATTCCACGGTATAGCGGGATGCGAAATCCCCCGCATTGTGGCCCCCCATACCGTCCGCCACCACCATCAGGTTCGGCAGGTTTCCGCGAGGTGCTTCAGTCGCAAAGACGTAGTCCTGGTTCATGGACCTTTTTCTTCCAACATCTGTTTTGCTGAAGCATTTCAAAACGCACTCACCTCCCCGCTGGTTGCGATGGCCCGCAGGAGGACCTTACGGCCTTTCCCCGCGCTCGAGATACCCCCTTCGCAGCTGCCCGCAGGCTCCGCTGATATCCCGGCCCATTTCTCTTCTAATAGTAACATTTATCCCTGATTTTTCAAGTCTATTTTTGAACGCCGCACAGGCAGAGGCCTCCGGCTGTACGAAACTGCGCTCTTTAATGGGGTTCACCGGGATCAGGTTGACATGGCAGTTCATGCCGTGCAGCAAGGCCGCCAGTTCCTGTGCGTCCTGCTCATGATCGTTCACTCCGGCGACCAGACTGTACTCAAAAGTGATCCTTCTTCCGGTTTTTTCAAAGTAATACCGGCATGCGTCCAGCACTTCGGAAAGGTCATAACGCCTTGCCACCGGCATCAGCTGCAACCGTTTTTCCTGGCTGGAAGCATGCAGCGAAAGAGCCAGTGTGATCTGCAGCTGTTCGTCGGCCAGACGCCGCATGTTCTCCACAATCCCGCAGGTGGATGCCGTAATGCTGCGCTGGCTGATATGCAGTCCGTTTTCATCCGTCAGAAGGTGCAGAAAACAAAGAAAATTGTCGTAATTGTCCAGCGGCTCCCCGGTCCCCATGGCCACCACATTGCTGACACGCTCACCGGAAATCCGCTGGATCCGGTAGATCTGGCCCAGCATTTCGGACGGGAGCAGGTCCCGCTTCTTTCCGCCTATGCCGGAGGCACAGAATCTGCAGGCCATCGCGCATCCTGCCTGGGTGGAGATACAGACCGAATTGCCATGGTGATAACGCATCAGAACACTTTCTATCACGTTTCCGTCCCAAAGCCGGAACAGATACTTTTCCGTCCCGTCCAGTTCCGAAACCAGACGTTCCAGCAGCTGCGGGGTGGTGTCGGTATATTCCCTTTTCAGACGTTCCCGGAAAGCGGCAGACAGATTCGTCATCTCGTCAAAGGAATCCGCCAGGTTCACATGAATCCACTGGTACAGCTGCCTGGCGCGGAACTTCTTCTCACCGAGCCGTTCCACTTCCTCTGTCAGCTGAGGCAGGTCGAGGGATCGAAGGTCCTTCTGCCCGCTGCCGTCTCCTTTCATGTCAAAAGGCGTGACTGCAGGCATGGTGCTCCCCGCTCTGTTTTCAAGACCGTCAGTTGTTCTCATCCACTGTCACCTCATACCGTTTGCCGGGGTCCGGAAGACGGCGGAATCTGGCGATGAAGAAGCCGTCGGACTGATGCACGCCCGGAAGCAGCTGAATAAATCCGCCCTTTGTGGTCCGGCTTTTCAGCTCATCACACAGATAGGGATCCAGGCTTTCCAGCCGGAACGGATAATTCTCCAGGAACCACTTCGCGTTCATCTGGTTCTCGTCCGCACCGATGGTGCAGGTGGAATACACAAGCACACCGCCCGGCTTTACGTAGTCCTGAACCACATTCAGGATCCGCCTCTGCAGCCGGATGATCTCCTGCTGCTTCTGTTCGGACATTTTGTACTTGATATCCTGCTTTCTGCGGATCACGCCAAGGCCCGAGCAGGGCAGATCGGCCAGCACGAT
>CACZSG010000257.1 GCA_902783665.1 uncultured Lachnospiraceae bacterium
AGTTCGTGCCAGTCTTCTGCGCCTTCCCACAGGAAGACCTGCCCTTTCACCAGGCGGTTGTTCTGTTCCATGCCGGCGATCTGCGCCATTTCTTCTTCTGTCAGGTCCTCCATCTGCGTGACCATCAGGTTCTCTTTTCCGTGGTGGACGGAGAAGGGGATGGGCACCAGTTTCAGCTGCAGGGACCATTTCAGGCAGACGGCGGCGGGGCTGCAGCCGTGGGCAGCCGCAATGCGCTTCAGACCTTCGTCTTCCAGGTCTGTGATATCCTCGGGCATAATATCGCGCTCCGGACGCCGCGGGGAGCCCAGGGGCATGTAAGCCACCGGCTGCACGCCGTGGGCCTGAAGCCAGGCAACCAGTTCCCGCTGCTGGAAGGTGGGATGAATCTCGGATTCACAGGCGGCGGGCTTGATGCGAAGCTGGTCCCACACGGCCTCCAGCTTGCGGATGGTCATGTTGGACAGTCCGATGCGGCGGATCAGGCCTTTTTCCACCAGGGCTTCGCACTGCCGGTACGTGTCAAGAAATTCTTCCTCCGAGAACGGGCGGGAATCCGGATTTCGCGCGTCTACATCACAGAAGGGAGCATGATAGTTCGGGAACGGCCAGTGAATGAAGAACAGGTCGATATAACCGCACTGCAGATCCGCGATGCTTTTCCGGCAGGATTCCTCGACTTTCCGGTGCATATCGTTCCAGACCTTTGTCATAATGAAAAGTTCTTCCCGGGGAACGGCGCCTGTTTCCAGGAAGTCCCTGAACACTTCCCCGATCTGCGCTTCGTTTCCGTAACAGGCAGCGCAGTCAAACATGCGGTAGCCGGCCTCCAGGCCGTTCTTCACTGCAAGGGCAACGTCCCGGGCAGAGACACGGTCGGAACCAAAGGTCCCAAGCCCCATACATGGCATGAGAGTGCCGTCCTGAAGAACATAGGAAGGGATCTGAACAGGTTTTTCATTCATTAGGGAACACCTCCTTCGGATGTGGAAATCATGTATATAGATAGTTTCATTATAGTGGGAGAGGCGGAGGGAAACAACTGGAAAATTGAGATGGAAGAATTCACCAGGCGGTCTGGTGTTTCTGTTGGCCAATAGAAAAATGTAAAATATAGTTGACATAATGCTATCGGCATGATATGCTTCAAGTGTCATGAAGGGCAGAAGCCGGCCTGCCCGTTGTCCGTCTGCAGCGGAAGGAAACGCTGCACTGTTATACCCAAAAAGCGGGTCTGCGGAGGAAAGAAGAATATGTTAGCAATTACGAGAATGGGAAGTGTCGCAATCGGGATTCTGGTCGGACTTGTGCTGGCTGTGATACTGCTGAAAGCAGCCAATCAGAACCATAAAATGAAAACAGAATATGACGAGAGGCAGAAGATAATCCGTGGGAAAGCCTATCAAATCGCCTGGTATGTTATGGTGATCTATGAAGTGCTGATGATGGTCCTGCACATCGGTGAAATCTCACTGCCGGTGAGCGAGTATGTTCTCCACTTTGGTGGTGTGCTTGTAAGCGCAATTGTGCTTGCTGTGTACTGCATCTGGAAGGATGTCTACTGGGGCCTTAACAGCAACCGCCGCCGGTACAGCATCATTTTCCTGGCCACCGGGCTGCTGAATGCCATACCGGTATACTTTTCTGCAAAAGAAGGAACCCTGTTCGCAAACGGGGAAACCGGTCCCCAATTGGTGAACCTGATGGTGCTGATCATGCTGGTGGTCCTGGGGATCACACTGATCGCCAAAGATGCTGCGGACAGGAATGCCGGCAGGGAGGGATGACGCATGAAAAATCTGAAACTGAAATCCGCCCGGGCCGCAAAGGATCTTTCGCAGGAAGATCTGGCGAAGATCTGCGGCGTTTCCAGGCAGACCATCAGCGCTATCGAGAAAGGGGACTACAACCCCACCATCAATCTGTGCATCGCCATCTGCAAGGCGCTTGATAAAACGCTGGACGAACTGTTCTGGGAAGAGTGAATGCTCCTGAAATGGGGTCAGACCCCATTACGGATTGTTACGTAATGCAGCATCTTCGTAATGGGGCCTGACCACATTAAAAAAGTTTTACGGAAATATCTCATCCATGTAATGGGGTCTGATCCCAAAATGGTTCCGCCGGAAAGTGATGATCCCTTCGCGCTTCATTTTCCCCAGTTCCTTTGACAGCGCGGTGCGGTCCACATTCAGGTAGTCAGCCAGCTGCTGACGGTCAAAGGGAATGTCGAAGGCGTCCGAGCGCGTCTGCAGGGAAATACTGTGCAGATAAGCCAGGACCTTGCCCCTGATGGTCCGGGAAGCCGTGTGGAAGCTTCTGCCGGAAAGCAGCAGATTCTTTCTTGCGGAGATCATCAGAAGATTGCGGACAAGTTTATACTGCCAGCTCTCCGGTACGGAGGGCTGGTTTTTTATGCATTCTGTGCTCAGAAAGAGAATGACGCAGTCTTCGTTCGCGCGCACGTCCACCAGAAGGACTTCCTTTTCCAGGCAGGCATAGGTCTCGGCGAAGATACCGCCGGGCCCGATGTGGCTCAGGATGGTGCAGTTCCCACACAAGTCGGTGCTTTCGATGGTCACACTGCCGGACAGGACAATGCCCATGCAGCGGGTGGTACTGCCTGCCCGCAGCAGAAAAGTGCCTTTTCGGTAACTTCTTTTCCGCGCGTCCAGGTGAGCAAGGCTGTCGGACAGTTCTTCGGGGGACATTCCATGAAAAAGGGGAATTCCTTTATATTTTTCGGTTCCTTCTTCGCTGGCGAACCGGTTATCTCTGTCATCTGGCATGCAAAGTTCCTCCTGAATGAGTCTGAAAACTGAAAATTCGGATAAGAATCCGATGATCTTTCCGGCAAATACAGTTTTTTTAAAATGTGGTAAATACCACATACTTGTCATGACAACCATACTATAATGCGGTCAGAAAGACAAGGAAAACAAGAAAACAGGAGGAACGAAGATGGTACGACAGATCATTCATATCGACGAGGAAAAGTGCAACGGCTGCGGTCTCTGCGCAGAAGCCTGCCATGAAGGGGCTATTGATATAGTGAACGGAAAGGCAAAACTGGTGCGGGAACATTTTTGCGACGGTTTCGGCGACTGCCTGCCGAACTGCCCGACAGGGGCCATTACGTTTGAGGAAAGGGAGGCGCCCGCCTACGATGAGGCGGCGGTAAAATCCGCAAAGGCTGAAAAAACCGCCGGCAGAGAAGCATGCGAAGAGATGGGGCAGAAAGAAGGGATGAGGTTTATGACAGAACAGGAAATGAATATGAAAAAAGAGATGGAACAGCATGCGGCAGGTCATGGCTGTCCGGGATCACGTTTCATGAAACTGGGCGGAAACAGCGAAAGAAATGAAAATGGTGAGAATCCGGCACCAGGACAGATGTCAGCAGCTTACAGACCTGTCTCCCGGCTGGCACAGTGGCCATGCCAGATCAAGCTGCTGCCGGCAAAGGCGCCGTTCTACGATGGCGCGAAGCTTCTGATCGCCGCAGACTGCACGGCCTATGCCTACGCCAATATGCACGAAGACTTTATGAAGGGAAAGGTCACATTGATCGGATGCCCGAAGCTGGACGCTGTGGATTATTCAGAAAAGCTGACGCAGATCATAGCGGAAAACGACATCAAGAGCGTGACCATCGTCCGCATGGAAGTGCCCTGCTGCGGCGGACTGCAGCGCGCCGCCGAGAATGCCCTGCGTGCCAGCGGAAAGTTCATTCCGTGGCAGGTCGTGACAATCTCCAGGAATGGCGAGATATTGGAGTGAACAAGTGTGGGGTCAGACCACATTACGGATTCGTTACGCAATGTAACATTTTCGTAATGAGGTCTGACCCCGTTTTTGTGTTACAATTCAGTAAAAGAACCCGAATTTTCAGACCACGAAAACTATCCTGCTTTTAAAAATGCTTTCTTATAACAGAAGAGGTGCTGTATGAAAAAGGTTCTGATCGTTCTTCTTTGTCTGATCCTGTGTCTGCCCGGGGCCTGGGTGGTGGCGAAGGTGATCCGCCTGATGCGCTACACGGACGGGGATTTTGTGTTTATTGTCCTGGATGACAAATCGGCCGAGGTACGGCAGTACACCGGCAGGGACACTTCGGTGGAGATCCCCTCGGAGATGAAGGGCCATCCGGTGTCCCGCATCGGCAGCAAGGCGTTTGAATGGCGCTTCTGGCTGAAGGAGATCACCGTTCCGGAGGGCGTCCGGGAGATCGGGGACGGTGCTTTTGCCGGCTGCACCAGCCTGGAGAAGATTTCCCTTCCGGACAGTCTGACGTCCATCGGCGCGGGCGCATTCACCCAGTGCCAGAGCCTTGTTTCGCTGGCAATTCCGCAGAATGTCGCCATGCTTGGAGACGGCGCATTTGATGCGTGCGTTCACCTGGAGGAAATCTCCCTGCCGAAGACGCTGTCTCTGCCCGGCGCCAATCCGTTTTCTGGCTGCCGGAGGCTGCAGACCATCCGCCTGCCTGAAGATCATCCGTGTCTGACGGCGGAGGGGCCCATTCTCTGGGATAGAGTGGAAAACCGGCTGATCTGCTATCTGCAGAGCGCGGAGACGGACCGTTATGAGGTTCCCGACGAGATGGAGATTATTGGAAGCGGCGCTTTCACCGGATGTACTTTTCTGAAGGAGATCGTTCTTCCGGATGGTATCCGCGAGATCCGGGACCATGCTTTTTACGGGTGCACGGCACTGAAAGAGATGGCAATCCCGGAAGGGACCGAAAGCATCGGAAATGCGGCATTTTCAGGATGTACAGGTCTGGAAGAGATGAAGCTGCCGGAAAGTGTTTCGGAGATCGGGTATCTGGCTTTTTATAACTGCGTGAACCTGAGCAGTATCAATCTGCCGGAAAATGTGAGAATTGGGCAGGATGCGTTTATAGGCTGCAGAAAGCTGCAGTGAGTCAGAGGGACGTTCACCGTGACTCATTCGAGGCTGCGGCAGGTCAGCACTGCTGACTCTGCCGGGCAGCCGGAATGAGTCACGGTGAACGTCCCTCTGACTCACTACGACTTATTTCAGTTTCATCAGGCAAGCCGGAAGTCCACCAAGAGTGGGAAGAATGATGTCCGCGGTGGCGCGCATTTCGTCGTCGGGCCGGGCAAGGTCCGGCACCATGACAGTGTACATGCCGGCGGCATGTCCTGCACGAACGCCGTTGAAGCTGTCCTCCACGACAACGCATTCATCCGGGGTGCGGCCTGCCTGGCGGGCAGCCATCAGGAAGACATCCGGCGCCGGTTTTCCGCGCTCCAGCTGGTTTCCGCTGACAACATCGGAGAAGAAGTCCTCCATGCCGGTCTCTTTCAGGTAACGGTAGGCCACCTCTGCCTTGGAGGAAGTTGCGATGAGGGAGGTCCAGCCGTTTTCTTTCAGCCAGGTGAGCGCTTCGACGGCGCCCGGCTTGATCTCGATGCCCTTCGCTAGCTCCCGTTCCACCACTTGGCCGCGCTTCTCAAACACTTCGTCCGGGTCAAACCCGTTTTCTGTCAGAAGATTCCGGATGTGGACACGGCTGGTGCCGATGAAACTGAAGTAAAGATCCAGCGGCACGCCCGCCTCCAGCCAGGAGATCTTGTAAATTTTTTCTGTATCGTAAATGGTACCGTCCATATCGAAGATTACGGTATTTCTCATCTGTTCAATTCCTTTCCCATCTTTTAGGCTAAGAATCTGATGGATTCCTGTTTCTGTCTGGTTTCGACGTGTACTATAGCATATCTCCCCGCGGGCGGCAATCGGAAATTGCTTTTTGGAAGGAAGCTGTATATACTCGTAGTTAAGGAATGAGGAATAGTTAATGTAAGAGAATGAAAGCCAGCGAATGTTAAGAAATGAAAGACAGCTGATGCCAGAAAACGAATGACAGCAATATAAGGAAATGAAAGCCAGCTGATGTAAGAAAATGAAAGACAGCTGATATAAGATAAAGCAAGGCAGTTATTCAAGGGAACGAAAGAACACTGTACATGGGACAGGAGGACGGAAATGAACACAGAGAATATCACGGTGAACACCCAGAGCAGTATCCGTATCGCGGGAAGCAAGGTGCTCTATTTTGACCCGTTCCGGATCGAGGGTGAGCCCCACGACGCGGACATCATCTTCATCACACATGCCCATTATGATCATTTCGACGCGGAATCCATCCGGAAAGTTGCGAAGGCGGATACCGTCATTGCGGCGCCGGTCGGGATGGAGAAGGAGATCCGCGCCGCGGCGGAAGACCTGGAGCGCATCTTCCTGAGCCCGGGGGAAAGCATGGAGATCTCCGGCGTTCCGGTTCAGGCTATTCCGGCCTATAACAAACTGAAACCGTTCCATCCCAGGAAAAACAAGTGGATCGGCTACGTGGCCATGCTGGATGGCGTTCGGTATTATGTAGCCGGGGACACGGACGCGGTGAAAGAACTGGCGGACCTGTACTGTGACGTGGCGCTGGTGCCCATCGGCGGGACCTACACCATGAACGCAAAGGAAGCAGCTGCACTGATCAACCTGATCCGGCCGCAGGCGGCCATTCCCACGCATTACGGTGACATTGTGGGAAAGCCGGATGATGCCGGCGTGTTCGAAGGCCTGGTGGATGCCGGGATCAAGGTAGAACGAAAGCTGTATTTTTAGAAGGAGGTTACCCGAAATGATTGAAAAAATGACCTGGATCCGTGAACCGGATCAGTACCAGATCACACCCGAGACCATTGAGATCACCACGCAGCCGCACACGGACCTGTGGCAGAGAACCTACTACCACTTCCGCAACGACAACGCGCCGGTGCTGCAGATGGAGACGGAAGAGAAGTATTTCTCCTTCATAGTAAAGACCGACTTTACGGACAGCCGTCACCGTTTCGACCAGTGCGGCATCGTCATGTATCTGGACAGCGACAACTGGCTGAAAGGTTCCGTGGAATGCGAGACGGAGACTTTCTCCCACCTGGGCAGCGTGGTGACCAACCACGGCTACTCTGACTGGGCCACCACCGAGATTCCCGCGGATGTGAAGGTGATGTGGTACCGCTTCAGCCGCAGAGAGGACGACTACTGCATCGAATGTTCCACGGACGGTGAACATTTCGCGCAGATGCGCGTGTGCCACATGTGGGAAGGCGGCGGAAAGATCCGCTTCGGTATCTATGCCTGCAGTCCTGAGGATTCTTCTTTTAAAGCGGTCTTTTCCGACATGAAGCTGACGGAATGCGCCTGGAAGGCCCATGACGGACAGAAGCCGGACTAAGAAGACAAAGCATGCCAATCAAGAGCAGGGCAGGACTGAGAAGATAAGGCATACCGATCAAGTGGGGAGCCGGCTCGATTGGGGCTATTCTTTTTTCACAGCCCCTTCAGGCAGATACATCCCGGCTCGGATCTTATCCGGGATTTGCCTGCTCCCGGTGGGACTGAAGACGACGATCCAGATCTTTGCAGCTTTCCTTATTCTGATCTCCTCTCACTCTTCTTTCTGCCGTGCGGAAATCCTTTCCGGACTACGGACAAATCTACCACATTTCTGGTATAATGCAGGAAGAAGTATTTGATACAGGAGCGCATTTCCACGGAAATGCGGATGAGGTGCCGGATATGACCGATGAATACGCC
>CACZSG010000258.1 GCA_902783665.1 uncultured Lachnospiraceae bacterium
CGCATGGTCTCTGTCGGCGTCGTGGATGAGCCGGTCAACCAGCTTTACGACATCCTCAGCACCGGGGCGCTGGTGGTCAACCTGCTGGCCGGCGTGCTGAGCACCTTCAGCGAGGTGAATGCCCGCTTCGGAGGGCTTTTTCTGACAGTGGAGCGGGTGACGGTCTTTTTCTTCCTGATCGACTACCTACTGCGGATTCTGACGGCAAAATACCTGTATCCGCAAAAGAGCGAGCCCAGGGCCATCGCCGGATATTTGGTCTCCTTTTCGGGCATTGTGGACCTTCTGTCCTTTCTGCCCTACTACCTGCCCGTGTTCTTCCCGGCCGGGGCCGTCGCCTTCCGGATGTTCCGCGTGGCGAGGATCCTGCGGCTGTTCCGGATCAATGCCTACTATGATTCCCTGAATGTCATCACGGAAGTCCTTTCCAGCAAGAAGCAGCAGCTTCTTTCGTCGGTCTTTATCATTCTGGTCCTGATGCTGGGGGCCAGCATGTGCATGTACAGCCTTGAGAACAAGGCCCAGCCGGACGTTTTCGAGAACGCATTTTCCGGGATCTGGTGGGCGGCCTCCACCCTGCTGACCGTGGGGTACGGGGATATCTACCCGGTCACTTCCCTGGGCAGGCTGTTCGGCACCATTATCGCCTTTCTGGGCGTCGGTATGGTGGCCATTCCCACCGGTATTATTTCCGCCGGTTTCGTGGAGCAGTACTCCCGCCTGAAACAGATGGGCAGCCATGGAAACAGGGAATCTCTGCGGTTTATCAAAGTAGCCCTTGCGGCCGGGGACACCTGGTGCGGCCGGGAGCTTGGCAGCCTTCATCTTCCGAAGGGTCTTCTGGTGGCCGCGGTGCAACGGGACGAAGAGATCCTGATCCCGCGGGGGAACATGACTCTTCTTCCCGGCGACAGGCTCATTCTGGGCGCGAAGACGAACCGGGAGGAATCGCCCGTCCGTCTGCAGGAAGTAACACTTGGCGAAAACCATCCCTGGCAGGGAACGGCTGTCCGGGATCTGGATATTTCCCGGAAGACACTGGTGGTCAAGGTGCGCAGAGGAGAAAAACTGCTGGTGCCGTCCGACGACCTGAAGCTTCAGAAAGGGGATACGGTGCTGCTTTACGGAAAAGCGCCGGACAGCACGGAGGAATGGGAAGTCTGAGCTGGTGAAAAAACCAGAGGAGAACCAGAAGAAGGGAGATCAGATGACAGACAGTTATATTGCCGTGGACCTGGAGACGACGGGGACCTCCCCGCAGCAGGATCATATTCTGGAGATCGGTGCCGTGAAGGTGAAGGAGGGGCGCATTCTTGAAACCTTCGAGACCTTTGTCGAATGTCCGGTCGAGATTCCCCCTTTTATTACAGGCCTGACCGGGATCACTTCCGGGATGGTGGCGGGCAGCCCCTGCCTTCAGGAGGCCTGCGCTTCCTTTATGGATTTTGCGGGTGAGGAGGTGCTGCTGGGGCACAACCTTCTTTTTGACTACAGTTTTCTGAAACAGAAGATCTGTCTGTGCGGGGGAAGCTTTGAACGGCTTGGCCTGGATACACTGCATATTTCCAGAGGGTGCCTGCCCGAGCTGCCCAGCCGGGCGCTGGACAAGCTGGCGGCGTGGTATGAGATCCCGCAGGAGCATCATCACAGGGCACTGGACGACGCGCTGACCGCGTCGCGGATCTATCTGAAGCTGATGGAACAGTTCCGGGACCGGCGGCCGGAGCTTTTTGAGCCGGGACCGCTGAAATATAAGCCGAAGAAGACTTCGCCCATCACCATTTCGCAAAAACGCTACTTGCAGGATCTGATGAAATATCATAGAATAGAAAACGATACTCCGCTGGACACGCTGTCAAAGAGCGAAGCATCCAGGATGATCGACGGGATCATCTTACATTACGGAAGAATCAAGAGGTAGAAATCATGAAAAAGATGAACGAAAAGAAAAAACAGCAGATCGCCGCGGTCATCGTAGTTGTTCTGATCATCGCGATGGTCGTCTCCACCGTGCTTGCAGCACTGGTCTGATCGGTCTGATACAGAAAACACAGCCGCCCTTCAGGGCGGAAACAGTAAGGGGAGGCCGGCCATGAGGGGTAAGCCGGTAAAGAAAAATGCATAAAATGAAAATACCAGGAAGAAGCAGGCGCGTGTTCGGCGCAGTGCTTCTTTTCGTGCTGCTTCCGGTATTTGCCGGAAATGTCCGGGCGGAGGACCTGATCAGCGAAGGAGTCTACATAGGAGAGATGGACCTTGGCGGGATGACCATGAAGGAAGCCCGGCAGATGGTGAACGCCGAAGTAAAGAAGTTGTCTCAGACACCTGTCACCATCACAATGGGAGAACACCAGGCATCCTCCACCTACGGAGACCTGGGCCTTACATGGACGAACCAGGGCATCATGAAGGAGATCGGCCTGCTGGGGACGACGGGAAATATACTGGACCGTTATAAAAAACAGAAGGACCTGCAGAACAGCAATGTGCACTACAATCTGAAATATACGCTGAACGCGCAGGCGGAAAGGGCACTTGTGGAGTCGCTGGCACAGTACAACACGGAGCCGGTCAGCTGCGGCATCTACATGGGAGATGACGGAATGCTGCATCCCGACGGAGGCAGCGACGGGGTGACGCTGAACGTGGAGACAACGCTGGCGACGCTGAACGAGTATCTGATGGATTACCAGCCGGTGGCAAAGGAGATCCCTGCCGAGGTCAGCTACAGCCAGGCGGAGATCAATCCGGAGCTGGTGGAAAACATGAACAGCGTTCTCGGCAGCGCGACCACCGACTATTCCTCATCCTCCGCGGCCAGGGCCCAGAACATCTGGAACGCGACCAACAAGATCAACGGAACGCTGCTGATGCCCGGAGAAGCATTTTCCGTGACGGCGGCAGCTGTCCCGTTCACAGCGGAGAACGGCTATGAGAAAGCGCCGTCCTACGAGGCCGGACAGGTGGTGGAAAGCTACGGCGGCGGAATCTGCCAGGTATCCACGACCCTGTACAACGCGCTCTTAAAGGCCGAAATGGATATCTACGAACGGTCCAACCATACCATGACGGTCTCCTATGTGGAGCCGTCCAAGGACGCGGCCATTGCGGAAGGGATCATGGACCTGGTGTTCGCGAACAACAAGGACACGCCGGTCTACATCTATGGCTCCGCCTACTACGGAACACTGAATTTCAAGATCCTGGGGGTGGAGACCAGGCCGGAGAACCGTACGCTGGAATTCTACAGCGAAGTGACGGGACGGCAGGACATGTCGCAGGCGACCACACTGGTGCCCCGGTACGATCAGAACGCCGGCTATCTGGTGCAGACGCAGACGGCGCATGAAGGCCTCTCGGCCGTCCTGTGGAAAAATATCTACATAGACGGAGTCCTTCAGGA
>CACZSG010000259.1 GCA_902783665.1 uncultured Lachnospiraceae bacterium
AGAAGACCAAAAGGAGGTTCGCATGAAATATACAACACTTGGAAACTCCAATCTGATCGTATCCCGGATCTGCTTAGGCTGCATGGGATTCGGCGACTCCGGAAGAGGGCAGCACAGCTGGACTGTGGATGAAGATCACTCCCGAGAGATCATCAAACGGGCGCTGGCTCTGGGAGTCAATTTCTTTGATACCGCCATCGCCTACCAGAGCGGCACCAGTGAGCAGTATGTGGGCCGGGCCCTTAAAGATTTCGCGAAGCGGGACGAGGTGGTTGTTGCCACCAAGTTCCTTCCGAGAACAAAAGAAGAGATAGAGACGGGCATCAGCGGCCAGCAGCATATCGAAAACATGATCAACAAGAGCCTGCAGAACCTCGGGATGGACTATGTGGATCTGTACATTTACCACATGTGGGACTGGCAGACGCCCATCGAAGACGTTATGGACGGGCTGAACCGTGTTGTGAAAGCCGGAAAAGCAAGATACATCGGCATCTCCAACTGCTTCGCCTGGCAGATCGCCAAGGCAAATGCGCTGGCAGAGAAGGAAGGGTTTGCGAAGTTCGTGTCTATCCAGGGCCATTACAACCTCATCTTCCGCGAAGAAGAGCGGGAGATGGTTCCCTACTGTAACGAGGAGAACATCGCCCTGACACCCTACAGCGCCTTGGCTTCCGGCAGACTTTCCAGACTTCCCGGAGAGGGCGGAACAAAGCGTGCGCAGGAAGATGCCTACGCAAAGTTCAAATATGACGCAACGGCGGAACAGGACAGCGTGATCATCGCCCGCGTCGCCGAGCTTGCCGAAAAGCACAGCGTGACGATGACGGAAATCTCCCTTGCCTGGCTGCTGACCAAAGTAACGTCGCCCGTTGTCGGCGCGACAAAGCTGCATCACATCGAAGGCGCGGCAAAGGCCGTGGACCTGACACTGGCGCCGGAAGAGATTTTGTATCTGGAAGAGCCCTATGTGCCGCATCCGCTGGCAGGCGTAATGGCACAGAACAGACCGGTTGCAGCAAAATAAAGGAGAAGGCATATGAGAAAAACAGGTATTTTCAAAAAAATAGCGGCCATGTCCCTGGCCTTGATGATGGCATCCATCCTTCCCGCATCCGCGCAGAGCGAAACCGAAGCGCCGGCCGGGACGGAAGCGCAGACCGAAGAAAAGTCCGATACGCTGGTGGTCTGCTTCTCCTGCACAGGGACCACAAAGGGCGTGGCTGAGAAGATCGCGGCACTGACCGACGCTGATTTTTATGAGATCCTCGCAGCAGACCCGTATACGGAAGAGGACAGAAACTGGCACGATGATGACAGCCGTACATCCCACGAGCAGAACGACCCCTCCGTAAGGCCGGAAATCAGCAGCGAACCGCTGGACCTGGAAGGCTATCAGGTGGTCTACATTGGTTATCCGATCTGGTGGGGTCAGGCACCGCGGATTCTGGATACCTTTGTGGAAAGCTATGATTTTGAAGAAATCACAATGATCCCGTTCTGCACGTCCGGGAGCAGTGGGATTGGAAGCAGCGGAAAGAATCTTGCAGAGAATGCGGGCAGCGGAAACTGGCTTGAAGGGCAGCGGTTTTCCGGAAGTGTGACCGAAGAGGAGCTGCAGACGTGGATTGATGAGTGCATGGCAGAGGCACTTTCCTGATCCTCTGAAGGAGGTGCCCCGATTGAGTGAAGCATTTGTAAAAATCGACCTGCATGGTCTGCGCCAAGAGGAAGCAGTGAAAGTCATTGACAAGGCCATTGCTTCCGCAGGACCTTCAACGTATCAGCTTCAGCTGATCCATGGATACAACCGGGGCACCAGCCTTCGGTCCATGATCTACGACTGGTACAGATACGAGCCGAAGGTGAAACGGATCATCCCGGGAGACAATCCGGGGATCACGGTATTGATATTAAAGGAACTGTATTAGAAAAACACCTGTATTCCGCAGGTGTCATTCCGATTCTTTTCAGGAAATAAAACAATACAAAAGGATGTGGAAGGGTACAAATGAATGTTCTTCATATGAAGTATGTAGTGGAAGTAGCACAGAGCGGATCGCTCAACAAGGCTTCTGAAAAACTGCTGATCGCGCCCCCGAATCTGAGCCGCTGCATCAAAGAACTGGAGGCGGATCTGGGCATCCGGGTTTTTGACCGTACCAATAAGGGCATGAAACTGACTCCGGAAGGCGAGGAATTCATCCTTTACGCCAGAAACATATTAAAACAGATTGATGCCCTGGAAGATCTGTACAAATCGGATGGGCAGCAGAAACAGCGCTTTTCGGTGTCTGTACCTCGCGCCAGCTATATATCCGATGCGTTTGCCAGATTTTCCACACAGCTGGCAGACACACCAAGTGAGCTTTTCTACAAGGAGACAAACTCCATCCGTGCCATCAAAAATGTGCTTTCGGATGATTACAAGCTTGGAATCATCCGATATGCTTCTATCTATGACCGGCAGTTTAAACAGATGCTCGATGAGAAAGGGCTCATATACGAGATGATTGCCGAGTTTCATTATGTGCTGGTCATGAATGCGAAAAGCCCGCTGCTTGAGAAAGAGACCATCTCATTTGCGGACCTGGAGCCTTTGATCGAAATTGCCCATGGGGATCCCTATGTCCCGTCGCTTCCTCTGGCAGCTGTTCGAAAGGAAGAACTGCCCGATGATGTGAAGCGGCGGATCTGCGTGTTCGAGCGGGCAAGTCAGTTCGACCTGCTCTGTGAAAACCCGCAGACCTATATGTGGGTCTCGCCCATTCCGGAGGCAATTCTGGAACGGCTGGATCTTCGTCAGAAACCATGTGCGGACAACAAAAAGCTGTATAAGGATGTTCTTATCTACAGGAAGGATTACAGACTTTCGCCGCTCGACAAGCTTTTTATCACGGAAGTCTGCAATTCGAGGAGAAACTGTTTCGCGTGAATGCGGGCTGTTATCAGGCAATGGCCGGCGCATATCAACCCGAAGCATATGCACCTTTTTTCCATGTACCAGAAGGGCAGAGAAACACATGAAGTGTTCCCCTGCCCTTGTTTATGCCAGAGCAAGCAATCGAGCCTTTTCCTTCTTTGCCACAGACACGGACGAGTCCGTCTCTTCGGTCAGCCCCCACTCGTTTTCCAGCAGGTCGATGATCCTGTCATAGGTCTTCGCTGCATTGGC
>CACZSG010000260.1 GCA_902783665.1 uncultured Lachnospiraceae bacterium
AGTCATGGCTGCAGGCGGAGCAGGCCTTGTGATCTCCAGCCAGACCGGTTACATGTATCCGATCCCGAATGAGATCGAGCTGCAGATTTTGCAAACACCCACGGCGCAGCTGATGGATCTTCCGTTTATCAAAGAGACTGCCCTGCAGCGTTCCGGTATAGCTTACATGATAGCAAAACGCGTGAATCATCTGCAGGCTCAGAAGGCTGCAGCTACGACCTGGAAAGAGCGCAGAGCCAGGATCAATACGATCAGCCCCGGCGTTATCGTGACGCCTCTGGCATATGATGAGTTCGCCGCCACTGGTGATGGTTATCAGAATATGATCGACACCTCATCAGCAGAACGGACCGGAACGTCGGACGAGATCGCGGAAGCCGGTGCCTTTCTGCTCGGAGAACATGCAGGCTTTATCACCGGAACGGACCTTCTGATCGATGGCGGTGTGATCGCGTCCATCAGAACCGGACAATATAAACTGCACTGAGAAGCAGATAAGCTGACAGAATAAAGAAGAGTCTGAGTATATTAAATGGCCCGGTATCGGACATCCGAAAAAGATGTCCGGTACCGGGTTTCTTCATCTTATGTCTGAAGAAGCAAGCCGGAATATTTTCTTCGCGGGTTTGTCCCAAAGCAGGGGTGTGACCTCAAATTTTACATTTCGGAGCCTTCTCAAAAACGATCAACTGTTTTATGCTTATATGGAAAATCGCAAGCTGTTAGGTGACGAGAGAATACTGTATATTCTGGACGAACTCTCAGGGCTGTTAAAGTATTTCAGAATAAAAGAGGACGCAGCATATGAAGCCGGGCTTTTGGAAAGCCACGGATAAGCTTGCGGAATGATTTGGGAGGAGTAAAGATGCGAAAAAGAACGGTTATGATGCTTGGCTTTATGATGTTTATGATTCTGTACGTATGCAGTGAGGCAAAATCTGCTTCTAGGTACAGATTGGCTGATGTTCATCCTGTTGCAGGCAGACAAGGCATATGCACAGAAAAAGGGCATTATTGGGTAAGTGGATCAGGAACGCTGGCAAAATACGACAGCAACTGGAATCTTGTTACAGAAAATACGAATCCGTTCGAGGGTTATACCCTGGAGGTCAACCATATTGGTGACATCGATGTATATAACAACGAGCTCTATCTGGGCGTAGAGTATTTTATGGACGGGGAAGGAAAAAACATACAGGTTGCAGTCTACGATGGTGACACTCTGAAACTTAAAAGAGTATTTCCCTTCCGTCAAGATACCGGTCAGCTTGAGTGCAGCGGGATTGCTGTAGACCCTGGTTCCCATACTGTATATATGACCTCGTGGATCGACGATGAATCCAGCGAGTATCTCTATATGTACGACCTTGATACAGGAGATTACGAAGGAAAACTTAAGATGGAGACAAGCCCGAAATGGCTGCAGGGAGTGGCCTGTTATAACGGCAGCCTATACGTGACCAGTGATGATGGGGATGCCGATAACAATGCACCGGACCATATGTACAGAGTAGATATTTCAGATAACAAAGAAATCGGAAGAGTCAGCCTGGAAAAAACATTTGATGATGTCATAAAGCAGGGTGAGATTGAAGGTTTGACGTTCGACGCAGATCAGGGACAATTTCTCCTTCTATACAACAGGGGGGCCAGAATTGTTGCCGGTATGCCTGTCGGGTTTTATGATGGCTACAGTGAAGAAGTACATGAAGTGTTTGTGTATGATATTGACAGCCATGATAATCAGTAGCTTGAGGTCAATGCACTGAAAGATCGTTTCTGCATTACAATTCAGCTTATTGATAAGGATCCGAAGCCGATAGAACTGCTTTGCAAAGTGCTGGAAGATGAAAATTTACCATATAAGGTATCCGATCGACTGGTGCGATACCTGCCGAAGGTAAAGCTTACATGACGTAAGTATCAGATCGATTCATAAAACCGGTTTTGTCGGGATTTCAATTCAGTGAGAGGTTTATCCTGGGAGCAAAGCCAGGCTCCTATGATCATTAAGAACAGTGCGGCAGCAAACATAATTCCCGGAATCTCACGGAAGATCAGGAGTGACAGGAAAACGCCTATAAACGGGGCGACCGCATAATAAGCGCTTGTTCTTGCAGCTCCGAGGAACCTCTGGGCGTAGACATAAAAATAAATACTCAGGCCGTACGCAACAAAACCAAGAAGAAGAACGACAGGGACTGTCCAGGGATGGGATATGCGTTCTCCGCATATGAGTCCGATCATTACAGACCCCGTCCCGGAAAAGATCCCTTTGACCATGACGATCTGAAGGGGATCCTTTGAGGAGAGCTTTCTGGTACAGTTGTTTTCAAGCCCCCAGCAGACGCACGCCAGTAAGACAAAGAGAGAACCCGTATTAAACTGAAAGCTTGTAATATCCTCAACTGACAGAAGAGCACAGGAGGCCGTTACAAACAGAATTCCCAGCCACAGCCTTGGAGAAATTGCCTCCTTGAAGATCACCAGTGCAATGACAGCTGTTGCAGCAATTTCAAAATTGTTCAGCAGGGATGCGTTTGCCGCAGTGGTTTTTGTAAGACCAAAGAGCAGGCAGATGGGGGCCGCAATGTCAAGCACGATCATGGCGATGGTATACGGCAGTTCGTTTCTTGTCAGAGAGGATTCTTTTCCCGGATGCCTGGTCATTCTTCGGACGAGGAAGATGATTGCCATTCCGAGCCCAGCACCAATATAAAGAAAGCCTGCCATCAGCGTGGAGGGCAGAAACGACAGCAGCACTTTTGAGAAGGGTGAATTCAGGGCATATAATCCCGCCGCCAGTATTGCAAGGAATATGCCGTGCCTTGTGTTTGACTTCAATTTATCAGCTCCCGAACAGAATATTTGATAACGAACATAATGTTTGATATAATCATAAAGGACAGACCGGGTTGCAACAATAACCAGTCGTGTGCAATTGTTCGTTACTGAACAAAACAGGAAATCTGTTCGGAGGGATGACATGGATCGAAGACAGCAGAAAACGCGAAGCGCGATATTCCAGGCTTTTAACAGGCTCCTGGAAAAAAAGCATTTTAATAACATTACCGTTCAGGAAATACTGGATGAGGCAAATATCGGGAGAAGCACATTCTATTCTCACTTTGAGACCAAGGATGAATTGCTGAGAGAAATGTGTACGGATATTTTCGATCATGTTTTCTCTCATGAGCTGTGTTCGGAGACTTCACATGATTTCTCGCTGTCGGATCATGGACTGCATGAAAAGATCACCCACCTGTTGTATCACCTGAAGGATAATAAAGGGAATGTTCTGGGGGTTCTGTCCGGAGAAAGCGGAGAACTGTTCATGCGGTATTTCAAGGAATATCTTACTGCGATGTTTGAGCAATACCCTGAAAGTATAAAGAGGGATGTTCCCAGGGAATTTGCCTTGAATCATCTTGTTGGAAGCTTTGCTGAAGCAGTGAAATGGTGGATCGGAGAGAAGATGAAGATACCGCCGGAAGAAGTGGCGGACTATTATCTGAAACTGATAGGATATAGCAGCTGAATCAGAAGAGCATCAACAATATACCAGAAAAAAACGCTTTCCGGAATAGAACGGAAAGCGTTTTCATCTTCAGTCCTTCTTGTTTAAGGCGATACATTTGTAGTCGCTCCAGCAGGCGACATTCTTTTTCTCTGTACTCACTTTCTCCGCCGGTAACACTTTCAAATTCCTCAGGATCCAGCTCCTGTGCTTCTGCCTTGCTGCGTTCCAGATCGGCCTCGGTACTTCTGATGCCTGAAAGCATCGCTTTCATTATGGTAATTGATAACATATATGTGGTAATATAGTGTGATAAAAGAGAAAAACTGCAAAGCAGCAGATATTACATTGATGAAATTGAGCGGAGTATGTCATTATGAAGATCAGAAAACTGTTATTGACGGCATTCCTGCTGGTTACGACGGCATGTGCCGTAGAAACGAGAGCTGATACAGTGATTACAAACGAAAATGGGATCAACACGGTAAAGTTTGACAATAAGGAAATGGACTGGTTTCGTTTCGGTAATGAAAATGGTCCGAAAATGATCATCCTGCCGGGCATTTCTTTAAAAAGCGTTATTGGTTCAAAGGATGCTGTGATCGGGGGATATTCCCTTCTTGCCCAGGATTATGATGTCTATCTGTTCGACCGGATCAGGGTATTTTCTGAAGATTACAGTGTCAATGATATGGCAGAAGATACCCTTCGGGCAATCAGGGCTGTCGGCCTTAAGGAAGTGAATATTATGGGGGTGTCGCAAGGAGCCATGATGGCAGTAGATATGGCGCTCAGCGATCCCGAAACCGTTCATTCGATCATGCTGTGCAGCGCCGCTTCGCGGATTGATGACCCAACGGCACTTGAAACATGGATAAAGTATGCGGAAGAGAGAAACCTGCCTGCTCTGATGGAAGCCTTCGGCGAATATGTCTATACCCCGTCTTTTTATGAACAGGTGAAGGATCTGGTCATCGCATCAGGGGAAGGCGCAACCGAGCAGGACTATGAGAACTTTATCATTTCTCTTAAAGGAACCCTGGAATACGACTGTTATGACCGGCTGAAAAACATTCAGTGTCCTTCCCTGGTGATCGGTTCGTCGGAGGACAGGATCCTGGGCGTGCAGGCTTCTTACGATCTTGCCGAACAGCTGCAGTGTGAATGCATTATCTACGAGGGATACGGACACGGGGCCTATGATGAAGCACCCGATTATCTGACCCATATCAAGGCGTTCCTTGACGGATTAAAGGAGTCCTGAGACATGACACAGATTCGTGAAAACAAAGTAAACAGTGTAAACAGTGCCCCGGGCTGGTTTTTCTCGTTTGTTCAGGCCGGCTTCTGGATGAGCTTCTGCGTCAGTGTAAGCTTTGCGTCCGTATATCTTCAGTCCGTCGGATATTCCAATGGTTGAGAGATTTCCGAATTCCGGCCGCTTCAGGTTGGCATTTACAGCCGGGGGCGGTTCGGGTATAATAATTGCTGGTTTATGCAAAAAGGGATTTTTTCGACTGGTTTCCCAAACAGTGGCTGGGGGTAATCATGGAATATTTGTATGAAACACATCTTCACACCTGTCAGGCCAGTGCCTGCGGCAAATCCACAGGGGCAGAACATGTCCGGTATTATCACTCGATCGGGTTTACGGGGATCTTTATTACAGACCATTTCTTCGGCGGGAACAGCTGTATTCCGCGCAATCTCCCCTGGAAAGAACGGATCAGACGATACAGGGCAGGGTTTGATGATGCCTGGAATGAAGGCCAGAAATGCGGTCTTGACGTATTTTTCGGTTGGGAAGAAACGTTTCAGGGAGATGATTATCTGGTGTACGGTCTTTCTCCCGAGTGGATGGAGGAGCATCCCGAGATGGAACGCTGGACCCACCGGGAGCAGTTCGAAGCGGTTCGGGCTGCGGGAGGCTGCGTGGTGCAGGCACATCCCTACCGGTGCCGTGATTACATCCACATCATCACGCTGAATAAGGATTATGTGGACGCCGTGGAAGTGGCAAACGCCGGAAACCGCGCGATTGAAGATGCCATGGCCATCCGATATGCTGAAAAGTATGGATTGTACCAGACCTGCGGGTCCGATAACCATCATTCAAGGGACGGACTTCTGGAGAATGGACGGATCTTCGGAATGGCGCTGAACAGGCGTCTTACCGGTGCGGCCGATTATGCCCGGGTCATCCGGGAGCGGGAGCCTGTCAGGCTGAATGTTCCTGCCGACCGCTTTAAAATGACTGATGACGTGATCCCTCTTCGGGCATTCTGGATCGACGCGGGAGAGCAGAGAACACCTGTGGACCAGGGCGGCAGTGAGGCTTTTGCGGGAATGCTGCGCGCGCTGGCCTCCGGATATGAATCCATTTACGATGTGGATGCCCTGACCGGCTGTTATGTCAGATTCGGAGAAAGAGGCCGTTTCAACGAACTCCTGATTGAGAAAAGCGGCGACGATTTCTTTACCGATATGCAGAACAGCATCGAAAAGATGGTGCATGAAGAGGACCGGAGCCGTGTCCTGCAGGCCATGAAAAAGGAGGCCATTCTTTCGCAGATTTCTTCAGGGAAGACGTTTTCCGTGACCTGCCGGATGCTGAAGGATGAAGGATATTCCTATTTTAATATAACTGTAGCAAGGGACGATACCCGCAGCGGTCTGCGTCTGGTGGTCGGTGTCTGCGATCTTGGCGCGCAGATCGACCATGCAAGGGAACTGGCCATTGCCAGGGAAAGAGTCTACCGAGACGCGCTGACGGGCGTAAAGAGCAAACATGCTTATGTTGAGGCGGAAGAAGCCCTCGACCGTCAGCTGGTTGCCGGAACAGCAGGAGCATTTGCCATTGTCATGTGCGATATCAACAATCTGAAGCGCGTAAATGATACGATGGGGCATGCAGCAGGCGACGTGGTGATCCGCAAAGCTTCCGCGCTGATCTGTGAAACCTTCAAACACAGTCCGGTTTACCGTTATGGCGGGGATGAGTTTGTTGTGATCCTTCGCGGACAGGACTATGAAAACCGGCAGCTTCTGATAGAAACGCTGGAGAAGCAGAGCGGTGAACAGAAGCAGGAACCGTATGCGCAGGTGGCCTGCGGGGCTGCTGTCTACGATCCGGAAAACGACCGCGCTGCCGCTGACGTATTCAACCGCGCTGACAGCGCCATGTATGAGAATAAAAAGAAACTGAAAAAGGGATGATTGATGAATGATCACTATACCTGTTTATGATATTATCCTTTTTCCCGGAGTCAGTTTTTACTTTCGAAGGGAAATATATGAAAAATGGAATCTGAAAGACGCTGAAAAAGGACAGCAGATCCTGTTCCTGCTTATGAGGACCCAGAAGGATCCTACCGATCTGCAGCCGGAGGACTACTATACGCTGGGATTTTCTGCCGTCGTGGAGGATATCGATCCGGAAGGCATTATGACCGTTCGTGTCCTGCAGAAAGTATCTGTCTCCAATATCCGCTGGGAGAAAGAGACCATTCTGGCAGACATTGCGGGAGTGGAAGAGACAGAGGATCTGCCGGAGGAAGAGAAGAAGGCCAGATTTGAAAGGATCCGGGCTGATTTTCTGCAGTTCATCGCCGGCTTCCAGTGGGGCGTATGGGTGCGCGGCATTGTGATGCACTGGGAAAGTGTTGAGGAAATGGTCTGCGGCATGGCGGGTTACCTGACACTGTCGCAGGAAGACAAACTTAGCCTGATGGAAGAGAACTCGGTGAAAAGACGGGAAGAACGCCTGGAGGATATCGTCTACGAGTTTATGGAAGGGGCCCGTGTGTCCGAGGCGGCCCAGAAGGCGCAGCAGTCTGACTATGAGAAGATCTATCGCGAATCTGCCCTGAAAAAGCAGATCGAATACCTTCAGAAAGAACTGGACGACCTTCATCCGGAAAATATTTCCGATGTCAGGAAATTTGAACTGAAGATACAGGAATCCGGTATGAATGATGCCGCCAGAAAAGAAGCGGAGAAAGTCCTGAACCGGATGAAGCAGGAAGGGCAGAACGGACATGAATACGGGATGCTCTACGATTATCTGGATTTTGTGACGACCCTGTCCTGGAAACCGGAGGAACTTCCCCCCATTGACCTGGAGAAGGCGGAACAGATCCTGGAAGAGGATCATTACGGGCTGCAGAAAGTAAAAGACCGGATCATCCAGCAGCTGGCTGTCATGGCGCTGAACCGGAAACAGTCCGGTTCCATCCTGCTCTTTGTCGGAGCGCCTGGAACCGGCAAGACAAGCATCGGTCAGAGCATTGCCAGGGCGCTGGGAAGGCCGTACGCGCGCATCAGCCTGGGAGGTGTCCGGGATGAGGCGGAGATCCGCGGCCACAGAAGAACGTACATCGGTGCCATGCCCGGCCGGATCATGGAAGGCATGAAGCGCGCGGAAAGTACCAGTCCGGTAATGGTCCTGGATGAGGTGGACAAACTTTCCAAGGACTATGCAGGGGACCCGGCCAGTGCTTTGCTGGAAGTGCTTGACCCGGAGCAGAACAGCAATTTCACGGACCATTATATGAATGTACCTTATGATCTGTCCGGGGTGCTGTTCGTCTGCACGGCAAATACGACTGATTCCATTCCGGAGCCGCTTCTGAACCGGATGGAAGTGATACAGTTCCCAGGGTATACGGAGACGGAGAAATACCATATCGCTGTCCGGCATCTTCTGCCGAGGGCAAAGAAGGAGGCCGGGATCCGTTCCTCATCACTGAAAATTACGGAGGATGCACTGCATCGTATCATTGCTGATTACACCATGGAATCCGGCGTAAGAGGGCTGAAGAAACAGCTGGATATGCTGTGCCGGAATGCTGCCGTAAGACTGGTGAGGAATGAACAGAAAAGCATTACTGTCGGCGTGAAAAGGCTGGAACAGTATCTGGGCAGGCCGAACCTTCATCACGACAGAAAACTGGAGGAACCTGTCTGCGGAACGGTGACAGGACTTGCCTGGACCAGCGGCGGCGGGGAGATCCTGTTCATTGAAACAAGACTGAACGAAGGGGACGGAGAACTGACCGTCACCGGACAGCTTGGGGATGTGATGAAGGAATCTGTCCAGATCGCGCTGAGCGTTGCCAGATCCCTCTGCCCGAAGGAGTCCGCTGTTCTGAAAGACCACGACCTTCACCTTCATGTACCGGCCGGCGCAGTGCCAAAGGACGGACCGTCCGCGGGCATCACCATAGCCACGGCCATCGTCTCGCTGCTGACCGGCAGGAGTGTACGGACAGACCTGGCCATGACCGGGGAACTCTCGCTTCGGGGAAAGGTACTTCCCATCGGCGGCCTTCCCGAAAAACTGATGGCCGCCCTGCGTGCCGGCATCCGGAGCGTCATGATCCCTGCCTCCAATATGGAGGATCTGAAGGATGTGTCGGATGAGGTGAAATCCAGGCTGAACATCATACCTGTGTCGGATATCAGGGAAGTGCTTGAAGAAGCCTTCAGAGAACCTCAGTCCGGACAGAAAGCATAAAATCATTATTGGAGGAATAAGGTGTCCATAGACCAGAAAAATATTCGCAACTTTTGTATTATCGCGCATATTGACCACGGCAAATCCACGCTGGCAGACCGGATCATCGAAATGACAGGCACCCTGACCAGCCGGGAAATGCAAGACCAGATCCTGGACAACATGGATCTGGAACGGGAACGCGGCATCACCATCAAATCCCAGGCCGTCCGTATTGTCTACCGGGCTGACGACGGAGAGGAATATATCTTTAACCTGATCGACACACCGGGCCATGTGGACTTCAACTATGAAGTTTCCAGAAGCCTGGCTGCCTGCGACGGAGCTGTCCTGGTGGTGGACGCTGCCCAGGGGATCGAAGCCCAGACACTGGCCAATGTCTATCTTGCACTGGATCACGATCTGGACATTCTTCCTGTCATTAACAAGATCGACCTGCCCAGTGCCGACCCGCAGCGGGTGATCCACGAGATCGAGGATGTGATCGGGATAGAGGCGGAGGACGCGCCGCAGATCTCGGCAAAGACCGGACAGAACGTGGAGGAGGTCCTGCGTCAGATCGTGGAGAAGATCCCGTCTCCGGAAGGCAACCCGGACAGTCCGCTTCAGGCACTCATCTTCGACTCCCTTTACGATTCCTATAAGGGCGTGATCGTGTTTGTGAGACTGATGGAGGGCAGTGTGAAAAAGGGCACCCGGATGCGGATGATGGCGACCGGGGCCGAAGCGGAAGTGGTGGAAGTAGGATATTTCGGCGCAGGCCAGTTTATTCCCTGCGATGAGCTTTCCGCCGGGATGGTAGGCTATATCACGGCCAGCCTGAAAAATGTGAAGGATACCCGGGTGGGCGATACGGTCACCGACGCGGACCGTCCCTGCAGCGAGCCGCTGCCGGGTTATAAGAAAGTAAACCCCATGGTCTACTGCGGCATGTACCCTGCGGACGGGGCAAAATATCCCGACCTCAGGGACGCACTTGAGAAACTGCAGCTGAATGACGCCGCCCTTCACTATGAACCCGAGACTTCGGTCGCGCTGGGCTTCGGATTCCGCTGCGGATTCCTGGGCCTTCTGCACCTGGAGATTATCCAGGAGCGGCTGGAGCGGGAGTACAATCTGGACCTGATCACCACGGCACCCAGTGTTATTTACAAGGTACACAAGACCAACGGTGAAGTGATCGACCTGACCAACCCGACCAATCTGCCGGATCCCTCCGAGATTGAGTACATGGAAGAACCCGTGGTGGATGCCGAGATCATGGTCACCACTGAATTCGTCGGGCCCATCATGGAGCTCTGCCAGGAACGCAGGGGCATTTACCAGAGCATGGAGTACATGGAAGAGACGCGCGCGCTGCTGAAATATGTTCTTCCCCTGAATGAGATCATCTACGATTTCTTCGATGCGCTGAAATCCCGTTCACGCGGATATGCCTCCTTCGACTATGACCTGAAAGGGTATCAGAGATCCGAGCTTGTGAAGCTGGATATTCTTGTCAACAAAGAAGAGGTGGACGCGCTCTCCTTCATTGTTCATGCGGATACGGCCTATGAAAGAGGCCGCAGGATGTGTGAAAAGCTGAAGGACGAGATCCCGCGGCAGCTGTTCGAGATTCCCATCCAGGCAGCCGTAGGCGGCAGGATCATCGCCAGGGAAACAGTAAAGGCCATGCGAAAGGATGTACTGGCCAAGTGCTACGGCGGAGATATTACCAGAAAGAAGAAGCTGCTTGAAAAACAGAAAGAAGGAAAGAAGCGGATGCGCCAGGTGGGCAACGTGGAGATCCCGCAGAAAGCCTTTATGAGCGTGCTGAAACTGGATGACAAGTAGAAAGTGTTCTGGGACAATGGATCCTTTGGAAATCTATATACATATCCCGTTCTGTAAAAAGAAATGTGACTACTGCGATTTCCTGTCTGCGCCGGCTGCCGAAACCGTGATGCGCAGGTATGTGGATGCCCTGAAGGAGGAGATCCGTCAGTTCGAAGCGCCTCGGCCGGTCTCCACCGTCTTTATCGGGGGAGGCACGCCGTCCATTCTTCCCGGAAGCTGGATCGGCGAGATCATGGAAACGCTGCGGCATAAGTTCCGGGTGCTGCCGGATGCGGAGATTTCCATCGAGTGCAATCCGGGAACGGCAGATGCCGGAAAACTGGAAGAGTTCCGTCTGGCCGGGATCAACCGGCTGAGCTTAGGGCTGCAGTCAGCAGATGACCGTGACCTTCGGATGCTGGGACGGATCCATACCTGGAAGCAGTTCCTGGATATTTTCCGGTCTGCCCGGGATGCGGGATTCTGCAACATCAATGTGGACCTGATGAGCGGGCTTCCCGAACAGACGGCCGGAAGCTGGGAGGAGACACTGAAAAAGGTGCTGGCTCTGCAGCCGGAGCATATTTCCGCCTACAGCCTGATCATCGAGGAAGGGACTCCTTTTTATCAGAGATACCATGAAGACCTCGTTCTGAGGGAAAAAGGAGAGGAACCGTCTCTGCTCCCTTCCGAGGAGGAGGAACGCAGGATGTATCACCGGACCGAAAAGATCCTTGCCGGGGCCGGATACCTGCGTTATGAAATCTCAAACTATGCCAGAGAAGGATTTGACTGCAGGCACAATACCGGTTACTGGACACGGGAGGAATATGCCGGGTTCGGCCTTGGTGCCGCCTCTTTGCTTGGAAATGCACGGCTGAAGAATACGGAGGATCTGGGCGCGTATCTGAGGCGGTATCTGGATAAAGAAAAGAATGCCGCACAGCCGGAAAAAGAAATCCTTTCCCGGTCTGAGGAGATCAGTGAGGCCATGTTTCTTGGCCTGCGCCTGATCAGGGGCGTGGAGATCCGCGAAGTGGACCGAAGGTACAGAACAGATATCCGGGACCTGTATGGCAAGGAGATACGGCAGCTGAAAGAGCAGGAGCTTCTTGCGGAAGAGGACGGCTGTCTGCGGCTGACCGGAAGGGGACTGGATCTTGCAAATCTGGTCATGGGAGCTTTTGTGTGAATGGTAAGCTTTTTTATGAAAATAAAAATGTCAGAGGCAGGTGTCTGTCCTCTGACATTTTTTAGGTCTGGTCCATCATGAAATGGTTTCTCATGAATCAATCTCTCGTGAATCGTTCCCTCATGCACCTGTCTCACCGGGCATTGGTTCCTCGGGATAAAGGTCCTGTACCACAAGGTCATGAATTGCGGCCGATGTATCAGTGCCATAGTGAATTCCGTCTGTGGTCTCAAAATTCTGATCCAGGAACCAGGTGTAGGTATCTATATAGGACCTGGGAAAGGCCAGCTGCAGATGACGGTTGAAATCCCGTATCTCTTCATTGGTGATCATCTTGCAGCGCTCCGGATCCACCGGATTGACAGAAAGGAAGTAGAATTCCGTGTTTCTGTTCGTGCGTACCATCTGCTGGTAGAGGGTCAGGTACTTCACCATATTGTCGTAGTCGTTGACCCCAAGGTTCAGGACCACCGGTGCGCCGGGATTCTGAGCGATAGCTTCAAGCATCTGGTCTTCACCGGTCTCGACAAACCAGTCATACCCCTCACCAGAGGCACCGATAAAGATACAGCCATCGTTCACGGCATCGCCCATGGCGATGGTGCGGGAATCACCGATCCAGATAATGCTGTGGTTCTCAGCGCTTCTGACAGGTGCGGAGACCTTCTGGGCGGCGGCGGTTGCCTTGGAGGCCGGTTCCGTATCAAACTGGAAGATATCCGGATCCTCAGCGGGAACAGTCACTGCAAACGGGATCCCGGCACCCACATAGATATAGGTTGCATAGGCCGCGGCGGCCAGCAGCACCATAAATGCCGTACAGATGGCCGCAGCGGATGCGGAAATATTCTCATGCTTCATTGAGTGGATTCTCCTAAGATGGTTTGATTCTTTTCCTAATGATACCACATTTTTGAATACAGGGGAACAATTAATTCCCGCCTGTACATGAGAGAACGTCAGCCGGATGTGCAGATGCTGAAAGAGAAAAGGAAAACCGATGAAAAGGAGAAAGGTGCACCGGTGAGAAGAAGTCAGGAAACCGGTCAAAAGAAGACAGGAAACCAGTGAAAAGAGGAAAGTTGACATTGACAAATTCTCAGATTAAGCGCTATAATAACATGGTTTTGTCAGAATTGACAAAAATGCATGAGTTGTGTTAATGGAAGGTGTAAAAATGGAACAGAAAAAAAGTTTACTTACCTATTCCGGCCTGCAGAAACTGGAAGAGGAGCTGATGGATCTTAAAGCCAACCGGCGTAAAGAAGTTGCAGAAAAAATCAAGGAAGCCAGGGAACAGGGAGACCTTTCCGAGAACGCTGAGTACGATGCCGCCAAGGACGAACAGAGAGATATTGAAGCCAGGATCGAGGAAATTGAAAAGATTCTGAAAAATGTTGAAGTCGTCGATGAAGATGAAGTCGATATCGAGAAGATCAGTGTCGGCACAAATGTGAAGCTTTACGATGAGGAATTCGAAGAGGAACTGGAGTTCAAGATTGTCGGATCCTCCGAGGCCAACAGCCTGAAAGGAAAAATCTCCAATGAATCTCCTGTCGGACGTGCCCTGATCGGACATGTGGTTGGAGACGTTGTGGAAGTTGAGACACAGGCAGGTCTGATCAGCTACCGTGTGCTGGACATCCAGAGAGCTAACTGAAGAAACTAAATCTTTTAAAGACCAGAAAGAGTGCAGACATGCACTCTTTTTTGCGACAACCGGGTGATGACATGAATCGTAACTTAACAGAGGATGGAATCTGGAAAAGCCTGCTCCGCTTCTCCATTCCTTACCTGATTTCCTGTTTTCTGCAGACCTTCTATGGGATGGCAGATCTTTTTATTACAGGCCAGTTTAACCAGGCAGGACATATTTCCGCGGTATCCGTGGGAAGCCAGCTGATGCATATGCTGACGGTGGTGATCGTCGGTCTGGCCATGGGGACCACCGTGTCCATAGGCCGCGCGGCAGGAGGCGGAGACGACAAAAAACTACAGGAGACCATCGGAAACACGTTTATTATATTCGGCTTTTTTGCGCTGGTGCTGACGGTATGCCTGCTGGCGTTAAAGAACAGGATCCTGAGTATCCTTTCCGTGCCGGAGGAAGCCTTCGGAGCTGCAGGCAGCTATGCTGCCGTGTGCTTTGCGGGAATTCCCCTTATTGTCGCCTATAATGTCATGGGAAGCATTTTCCGGGGGATCGGGGATACCAGGCATCCCATGTACTATGTAGCAGCGTCGGGTATTGTGAACATCGGGCTGGATTATCTGCTGATCGGTTATTTCGGCATGGGCGCCACGGGCGCTGCGCTGGCGACAGTCATATCGCAGGCCGGGGCCGCGGCCCTGTCAGTTGCCGGCATCCTGAAACGGCACCCTGAGATCAGGTTTTCACGGAAGTATCTGAAAGTAAAGAAACAGACGGCAGCGCAGATCCTCTCCATCGGGGTTCCCATTTCCTGCCAGGACGGCCTGATCCAGGTTTCTTTTCTGGTCATCACCGCCATCGCGAACAGCAGAGGCGTAAATGTGTCTGCTGCCGTGGGAATCGTGGAAAAGATCATCAGCTTCCTGTTTCTGGTGCCCTCCGCCATGCTTTCTTCCGTAGCCGCACTGGCTGCCAGAAACGCGGGAGCCGGCCAGAACAGGAGAGCACAGGCAATCCTTCACCATGCGGTCATGATATGCCTTGTATTCGGCGGCGTGGTGTTCCTGGTCTGCCAGTTTGTTTCAGGTCCTGTCGTGTCCGTCTTCGTTCACAACGAACCGGAGGTGGTGCGCCTGGGCGGTCAGTATCTGAAAGCCTATGCGCTGGACTGTGTCTTTGCAGGGGTTCATTTCTGCTTCAGCGGATATTTCAGCGCCTACGGGAAATCGATCTATTCCTTTATCCACAATGTCATATCCATCGTTCTGGTCCGGATTCCCGGGGCCTGGCTGGCTTCCGTTTTCTTCCCTGAAACTCTGTACCCGATGGGGCTGGCGGCGCCCATGGGCTCGCTGCTGTCAGCGCTCATCTGCATTTTCCTGTTTGTCAGGAACAGGAGATGGTTCCTTCAGGATTGCAGGATCAGATAAAATCATGTAAAATGATGTTGTAAATATTCTGAATATTCAGGGCACATGCAGGAAATCGACGCTGGAAGCATCGCAGCGGATACTTTCCGAGAGAAGATGCCGGAAGGAGGACAGGATGAGGTTACCCAGGAAACATGCCGGATTGATCGTAGCGATTCTGATGATCTTGCCTTTTTTTCACATGCAGGCAAAGGCGGAGACAAGGGGACTGGACCTGTCTTCTCTGTTCGGAAGTATCCAGGAAGAGGCCGGGATGGAGGACCTTGGCGGATTGTCCGGCCTTCTGGAGCTGTTCGGCCAGCTGACGGGCAGGACCATGAAAGACTGCACCATTTCCAAAATACCGGATCAGACATACACCGGCAGCGCCGTCCGTCCCGTTCCGACCATCACCTGCAACGGGGAGAAGCTGAAGCGCGGAACGGATTTTACGCTTTCCTACCAGAACAATATTAAAACAGGAACAGCGAAATGCGTGATCACCGGAAAAGGGATGTATTCCGGGAAGAGGACGGTCTCTTTCAGGATCGTGAAAGCGTCGGCAAATTCCGGAAAAAAGACCGGATCAACCAGCGGGAAGAGCAGCTCTTCAAAGAGCGGAAGTTCCTCAAAGAACGGAAATTCCTCAAAGAGCAGCAGTTCTTCAAAAAACAGCAGCGCTTCAAAGTCCACCACATCAAAAAAATTTACGGTAAAACTGTCTGTCACTTCCTACACTTACAGTGGCGCACAGAAAAAACCGGCTGTCAAGGTAACAGCCGGCGGTAAGAGCGTGACAAAAAGTGATTATACGGTGACATACAAAAATAATAAAAATGTCGGAAACGCTACGGTCACCGTAAAAGGAAAAGGTGATTATAAGGGATTCGAGGGAAACGCGGATTTCAGGATCACCCTGAAAAAGACCGCCCTTTCCTCTGCGTCGAGCCCTTCCGAAGGCACCATCAAGGCCGGATGGAACAAAGACGGCCAGGCAGATGGATATGAGCTGTGGATGAGCACCAGCAAGACCTTCAGTTCTTCCGTAAAGAAAGTGAAGGTTGCCGGCGGTTCAAAGCAGACCTATTCACAGACAGGGCTGACCAGCGGGAAAAAATACTATGTCCGCATCCGTTCCTGGAAAAAGGTGGGAAGCAGAAACTGGTACAGCGTGTGGTCGGCTGCAAAGCAGGTCGCCGTTAAATAACAGATGTAAAAGCAGCACGCCGCTGTAAAACAACAGGTCACAGTACAGCAAAAGGTTCCGGCAGGCTGAATGTGGTGGAGGTCTTCTTGATCTCCCTGTCCTCACTGCTTTTCAGAATACAGGTAAGAACATCAAGCACATGGACCGCCATCTCACAGGATGCGCGGTTCTTTCTTTTCTCAAGAATGGCCGAGACCATTTCGGAGACACCAACGCCCCTGGAATTGTCCGAATAGGGGTTGACCGGCGCCAGTGTAACAGGCGCGGCAGCCTCCCAGCTTCCGTTAAAAGATTTATTGGGAAGGAAACGGATTTCTCCGCCGAATCCATTGGGATCACACAGATAAAGCATGCCCTTTGTCCCGTAGATCACAAAATGCGCCTGGTCCTGCAGTACGGTGTCCGCATCCAGAAGAAGAGTGCCTGTTACGCCGGAGGCCAGCCTGAAAATCGCGGAAATCTCGCTTTCATTCGGGGAATCAAAAGTCTGGCCGTAATCCGGAAAGCCGGGAAGAATGCCGGTATGCTGCTGGTAAGGTGCGCGGACGAAAGCGCATGTTTCGGCCACCGGGCCCAGAAGGCTGACCAGCGCTGTCATGTAATAGACGCCGTAATCCAGCGCAACACCGGCCCCTTTTTCGCGCAGGAAGGGGGCGACGGAAAGCAGAACGTCATAGCAGCGGTTCGCGGCCATGGAGAAACCGGTGATCTCACCAGCCAGGCCTTCATCGATGGCTTTTCGCGCGGTCTGAAGGGCGCTGCCCAGGAAAGTGTCCGGTGCGGAACCAAGCATCAGGCCTTTCTCTTCGGCCAGTGCAAGAAGGGAAGAGGCAGAAGCGAGGTCGTCCGTAAGTGTTTTTTCAGTGTAGACATGCTTTCCTGCCTCAAGGGCCTGGCGGATCAGCGCTTCATGCGCCCCGACAGGCGTCAGAACGACGATCACCTCAATTTCCGGTACAGCAAGAAGATCTTCAACGGTGTACGGTGTGATGCCGTATTTTTCCGCTTTGATCTTTGCTCTCTCAAAATGTTTTGCGGCGATGCCCACGACTTCAAGATTGTCGAAGCGGCCTGTCATGTTGGTCAGATAAATGTCACTAATGGCACCGGCGCCGATCACGCCGACTTTCATGGATGTTTTTTTCATCATGTTTTCCCTTCAGCCCGGAGGGCTCCTTTCCGTGAATGAGTCATTCCTTCTGCTGCAGATTCCATGATGTCCTCCGAAGGAAGCAAAAGAGGACTTCTATCAGGTATGATAGCCGAAA
>CACZSG010000261.1 GCA_902783665.1 uncultured Lachnospiraceae bacterium
GTATACCGCTCCTGAGAATGTCGTTTATACTGTACCATCTTGTATACTAGGATGCAAGAATGAGCTTGAAAGCGAGATCGCCAAAGAAGTCTGTCAGAAAGCAACGGAGGACGATCTGGGGAAGCTTCGCAATTCTATCCACAGACAGGAACGCTTTGCGGAAAGCACATCGATGCAGAACAGTGCCCTGGAAAGCGGCACAGACCAGACCATTTATTCGATCAAAGCCTGACTGACTAAAAAATCCGAATGGTTTAAAGACCTGAATGATTATAAAGATCTGAATGGCATTAAAGACCTGAAAAATCCCCTCCGCCCCGGATTTCAGGGAGGAGGGGATTTTTAATGCAAAACACTATGATAACAAAATGCATTAATAACGAATGTCTTAATAGCAAATACCTTAATAACAGAACACCTTTACCCCATGGGCCGGAATCAGGCAGGCCAGGGAACCGGTACTGAAAGCCGCCTTTGTGTCATCCCATATTTCACGGATCGGGCCGCCTTCATATGCCTTCAGGCCCCGTTCTCCCAGTGTTCCTGCCCAGCAGTGCACCGCCCGCTCTTCCTCCGCCAGATTGAACATCGCAAGATATCCGATGTTCTTTTCCGGGTCATGTGAAGCCCAGATCGCATAGTCATCCGTGCGCTCCAGCTGGACAGCGTAAGGACCGCATTTATGCATTGCCAGAAGATCACGGTTCTTCAGCAGGGAAAGCGTAAACGGATCCATCTTCGTCAGCTCACCGCCGATCATCAGCGGGGCTCCGAAGATCCCCCAGAGGCTCATCATGGTCCGCTGTTCCTCTTCCGTAAAGGCAGTGTGCCGCTCTTTCCGGTTTCCGAAACATCCCCCGATGACCCCCAGCGGCAGCATATCGCAGTCCGGCCAGCAGCCCGGCTGAACTTTTCCCTGCCAGAGTTCGCACCGCCGGAACATATCTTTCAGAAGAGGCCAGGAATCCCAGAAATCATCCGTAATACGCCACATGTTCGCATTCTTTGCGTAGAAAGCAGCCTCAGAGATCTTTGCCGGTCCCGGGGAAAGAGAAAGGACAATGGGCCTGCCGCAGCGCTGAATGGCCCTGGCAAGCATCTCGATCTCCTGATGGGCTGAAGGCATGTCTTCTCTGCAGATATCGTCGCATTTGATGAAATCCACGCCCCAGTCCGCGTACAGCTGGATGATGGAATCATAATACATCTGTGCTTCCGGCAGATTGACACGCAGACCGTACATGTCCGGATTCCAGAAACAGATGTTGGAAGGATCCGCCAGGCGGTCCGCCGTCATGGCAGTCCCGGGCAGGCCTCTATGTTCATGCGCCGCGCTTCTGGGAATGCCGCGCATGATATGGATGCCGAATTTAAGACCAAGAGAATGAACATAGTCCGCAAGCGGGCCAAATCCCTTCCCGTCTCCGGAAGAAGGAAATCGTTCCGGGTCCGGAAGCAGACGGGAATACTCATCCATCACCACTTCCCCGAAGGGGATGTACTGGAAGGTCTCACTCTGTGAGCCGGCACCGACAGCATACCATTCGATGTCTACGACCACATATTCCCAGCCATTCTCCTTCAGGTGGGAGGCCATATACTCCGCGTTGGCGCGTACCTGCGCCTCGTTTACCTCTGTATTGTAATAATCATAACTGTTCCACCCCATCGGCGGGGTTGGAGCGAATTCATTCTTGTTCATCTCAGCTTCTCCTACCGGTCCCTGACCCAGACCATCATTTCACCAAGGTCGCGGTTCGCCCATGCAAAGTAGGGGATCCATTTCAGCCGCAGCGGATCTGCCTCAGGGTGTTTTTCCATATATAGCGAGGGCCCCCAGTCTTCCACCCTTTCTTTCAGCCCATCGGTATACAGTGCAGTAATGCCTCCCAGCAGGTCAGGCTCCCATACGGCTTCCGCGTTCAGCTGCGCGCCGTGCCGCACCGTCTGCAGATCCGCGCCATTGTCTGCTTCCTCCAGACAGTACACCAGCGGTCCCCGCATCAGTGCCGCCTTTCCTGCATCTTCACGAACCGACGGGCTGGCATGCATCATCCTGACCCGCAGATCCAGATGCAGCTGCAGCTGATCTCCCTTTTTCCAGTTTCGGGTAAGAATCAGAAAGCCGTCTGATACCGTGCTGCTGACCGGTTCCCCGTTCAGAAGGATCGACCAGGTGTCACACCAGCCCGGAATGCGCAGCGCCAACGCTGCTTCTTTTCCGGCATCCTCTTCTATCGTTATATTTACATCGCCATTCCACGGGTATTGTGTCTGCACCTTCAGAGAAAGAAGCTCTGAATGAATTGTGCAGCCTGCGTAAAGGTACAGATACAGTGTCCCCCCTGCTGTATCACAGATATAGTCTTCCAGAGAAGACAGCAACCGGATAATGTTCGGCGGACAGCAGGCGCATCCGAACCATTTCTGTCTTTCCGGCTTCACATGCCGTTTGTTGTAATCCTCCCGGCAGGCCTGCGGGTATACTTCCAGCGGATTCACATAGAAAAATCGCTTTCCGTCCAGCTGCATGCCGCTGATAACCCCATTATACAGGGCACGCTCCATCACATCAACATATTCTCCGCGCTTCTCCAGTTTCAGCATGCGCCGCGCAAAGAATACCAGTCCGATGGCCGCACAGGTTTCTGAATAAGCTGTATCATTAGGCAGGTCATAATCAAACGTGAACGCTTCGCCGTACTCGCTGGACCCGATTCCGCCCGTGATATACATTCTTTTTCTGACAATGCTGTCCCAGAGTCTGCGGCAGGCATCCGCCAGCTGCCCGTCCCCGGTCTCCCTGGCTGCATCCGCCATGCCGCTGTACAGATAGACAGCCCTTACGGCATGCCCCTCGGCATCCATCTGCTGCCTCACCGGTGCATCAGCCTGATAGTAACGCCAGGAAAGAGGGCCATTCTCCCATGCACATTCTCTGCCGGCTTTTTCTGCCTCCTCCTGGAAAAACAGGGGAGACTGCCCCCTCTGGTCAATAAAATACTTTGCCAGACGAAGATGTTTCTCGTCTTTGGTGATGCCGTACAGCCGGATCAGCGCCATTTCAATGACCGGGTGGCCGGGATAGCCGTGAAGCTTTCCCGGTTCCGGTCCGATCACACTGTCTATGTGTTCCACAAAGCGGATTGCCACATCCAGCAGCGTTTTTTTCCCGGTCGTCTGGTAGTAGGCTGCCGCAGCCTCGATCAGATGACCGGCACAGTACAGTTCATGATGGTCCTGCAGGTTTGTCCAGCGTTTCTCCAGTCCCCGTATGGTGTAATATGTATTCAGATAGCCGTCTTTCTGCTGCGCATCGGCAATCGTCCGTATGGCACCGTCCGCCAGCTTTTCCAGTTCTGGATCCGGGTGCCAGCGAAGACTGAACGCCACGCCTTCGATCCACTTATAGACGTCGCTGTCCTGGAATACCCAGCCCTGGTGGGACCCTTCCTCTTTGCCTGCCGCAATGCGGAAATTCCTCAGGCAGTGGCTTTTCGCCGTATCCCCGGGAAGCAGGTCGTTCAAAGCCTTCCACTGGTAAGGAATGCCTTCCTTCACCACACACTCCCGGAACCGGTTCCAGAACAAATCGTCTATGTCCATCTTCTTCCAATTGGCTGAAGCTTCAAAAAGCATATGATTTCTCCCGTTCTCTGTATTTATCCTTTTACAGCACCGATCGTAACGCCTTTTTCAAAGTATTTCTGCACAAACGGGTAAACCAGAAGAATCGGCACTGTCGAAACAATGATCACCGCATACTTGACCTGGTCCGCTGACGACTGGGCATATCCGCCCTGCACGCCGCCGCTTCCGCCTGCAAAGGCTTCGTTCTGGAGCAGGATGCGGCGAAGCACCATCTGCAGAGGCTGTACTTCCGGGCTGGAGGTATAGATCAGGGCATTAAAGTAGTCGTTCCAGTGGAATACCGCATAGTACAGGACTTCCACAGCAATGATCGCCTTGGAAAGCGGAAGTACGACACTCCAGAAAATGCGGAAATGCCCGGCTCCGTCCAGCATGGCAGATTCGTAGAGATCATTCGGGATGGTGTTCTGAATAAAGGTCCGGGCGATGATCAGGTTGTAGGTGTTCAAAGCACCGATCAGGATCAGAACCCACGGAGAATCGATCAGTCCCAGCTTGTTGATCACCATATAAGTTGGGACGAGACCGCCGGAAAAATACATGGTAAACACAAAGTAGAGCATGACCGGGTTGCGTGCCTTGAAGTCTTTGCGGGACAGCGCATAGGCTGCCGGCATGGTGATGACCATATTCAGCAGGGTGCCGACCACCACATAGACAATGGTATTGCGGTACCCGACCCAGATACGGGTGTCCCTGATGATCTGCTGGAACCCGTAGAAACGGATATCCTTCGGAAGCAGCACGACCTTGCCCTGATTGACCAGATCCGAATTGCTGACGGAGGCGATGATCACGAACCACAGCGGGTAGGTGATCACAATAAAAGTCGTGATGGTCAGGATCAGCACAATGACATGAAAGATCCGGTCAGGAAGTGATTCCTGCATTTTATGCGGACGGGATCCCTTTTTGTTTTCCTTCTTTTCCATATCCCTTTCCTCCTTACAGTAACCCGGACCCGGTGGTCTTCTTGCTGAACCAGTTTGTGCCCATCAGGAAAGCAAAGTTTACTACATTGGTAAAGAGACCCACGGCTGTTGCAAGGCTGAACTGCGGTGCGCCGGCTGTAGGCGCCATCAGATGGTACACATAGGTTGAAATAACTTCGGAAACACCCATATTCAGGGTATTCTGCATCAGGAATATTTTGTCGAATCCGACGTTCAGAATATTACCCATATTCATGATAAGCAGGATCATGATGGTCGGCACCAGTACCGGAAACTCAATATGGATCACCCTCTGTATGGCATTGGCGCCGTCGATCTTCGCTGCTTCATAAAGGCTGGGATCCACGCCGGACAGCGCTGCAAGATAAATGATGCTGTTCCATCCCATGCTCTGCCAGACGCCGGAGAACACATACATCCAGACGAAGTACTGCTTCTGTCCCAGAAGGTTCGCATTGTCCGCCACGATCCCGAAGTGTTTCAGAAGATCACTCAGCACGCCGCCGTTCTGAGCGAACATCACGTTCAGCATGGATACCAGGACGACCGTCGAAATAAAGTAGGGAATATAGACAACCGTCTGTACCGTACGTTTCCATTTTTCCTGGCGCACCTGATTGATGATCAGCGCAAGTATTATGGGCGCCGGGAACGAAAAGATAATGGAGACAACGGCAATGACAAAAGTGTTCACCACGGTCGTCTTAAACATGGGACTGGTGAAATACTGGATGAAATTGGCCAGCCCCACCCATTCTCCGCCATAGATTCCCTTGGCGAAATCATATTTGCGAAAGGCCAGCTGCACACCGTACATCGGCATATAGCAGAAAATGAAGATATACACAATACCCGGCAGCAGCATCACCCATAACTGCCAGTCATGCAGCATCTGGGCAAAAAATCCGCGTTTTTTCGTCCCTGCGGTCTTGATTTGATTGTTATTCATGATCATTCCCTCCCGGGATAAATTCAAAAACTAAGATTACTGCTTTTTTATTTGCCCAGGTAAGCATCGTATGCTGCCTGACGGATCTCCAGATTCTGGGAAAGCCCTGCCCCTTCCAGCTGTACCAGATAATCTTCCCAGGTATCTTCAATGGGAGCCTCGCCGGTCAGCCAGATTCCCCAGAAGCTTTCTGCCACGTTGGAGATGGCTGCCTGTGTCACGGCAAGGGTATTCTGATCTTCTGCGCTGTAGCGCATAAACATCTGCGGATAGTATTCCTTTTCCATGTCGATCCGGGCAATGGCCTCTTTGTACTGTTCACGTTCTTCCAGAGCATAGGTCATATCCTGAGCCATATCGATCTGTGTGGACCTGCGGATGTACATCGGTCCGTTGTCCGCAAAAGTGGAAGTCCATTTCCATGTGCCGGAATCCGTATTCGGGTCCAGCGGATCCTCTACCTTGAAATGATCCTCATCGATCTGGGATACGCATCCGTCGGAAATTCCGCCGAACAGAACCTGAACGGAGACATCCGGGCGGTAGAACTGGTCGATAAAACGCATGGCAGCTGCGGGGTCGGCGCAGGTGGCACTCATACAGATACGGTTGGAGCTCATGTTCAGGCCGGAGAAATCGTAGGTCCAGCGGGGATCGGATGTGGCCAGGTCGTCCACGTCATCTGTGAAGGGGCCTACCGGTACATACTGGTCAAAAAGAAGCGGTCCGAATTTGTCCGTCGCTTCCCATCCGAATACCACACCGACAATTGCGTTGCCGTCAGCGTCTCCGCGGGAAAGGGACTGGAACATGGAATAGTCATTGGTAATGGCATTCTTATTGATCAGGCCTTCTGCATACAGATCGGCAAGGTACGTCATCAGCGCTTTATACCTCTCATCTGCGGCATAGTTCTTTACCTGACCGTCTTCCGAGAAGTATCCGTCCGTTCCCCAGTTTGTCAGCTGAATGCCCCAGGAACCGATCAGATTGGTCACGGAGTAGGCGCTGCCGAACCAGCCGTTGAAGTCCAGCGGGATCTCATCTGTCGCATCACCATTTCCGTTGGCATCATTATCACGGAAAGCCACCAGCACATCTTTCAGTTCCGAAAGAGAGGTCGGCGCTTCCAGCCCAAGATTGTCAAGCCATACCTTGTTGATAAACAGCACGCCGTTGCAGTCCGGCCATTTGCCCTGGAACTTCGGAAGCGCGTAGATCTCGCCTTCCTCCGTGCGTGCCAGAGCCAGGGTATCCGGTTCCTCCTCGAACATGGCCTTCACATTGGGAGCATATTCTTCCACCAGGTCGGTCAGTTCCATAAACAGGCCGCTGTAGGTCGTATAGTCACTGTCACTCGTTGCATTGATCATAATGTCCGGGATATTTCCGGAGGAAAGACGTGTGGATTTCAGCTGGTTCCAGTCTGTATAGATCTGTTCCCATTCCACGTCCACGCCGGCTTCTTCTTCGATCTCCGAAAGCCACTGCATCTCATTCACGCTCTTTGTCAGCGGATGTGCAACGAACAGCCCCGTGAGCTTCACTTTTTCCTCTGCGTGGCAGACAGAAGCCAGCCCCGCGATCAGCGATACGGACAGTGCAAGTACCATTTGTTTCTTCATGATAATAACCTCCTTTTTTCTTTCATCATCAGTCAATTGCTTGCATCGATTCGCTATTGTGTTTATAATTATAAGAAAATATATTTGATATGAAAATGATTCTAAGAGAAATAGCATGGGTTTTAAGGCAAATCTGATTATGAGATTATTACAGGAAAATTCTTCTGCAAAGCCTATAACAAAAGGGGTTCCGCAGGCCATGCTTCCTTAGCAGTTTCAGAAAAGCAACAACAAAAAAAGGAAAACGCATATAAACATGTGTTTTCCGGCAAAAGCATGACCAGGGAGGTAATCCATGATGCCATATGATATTTTTCCTTTAACCCTGGACAGACGTGTCACCCTGTGCGGCACCAATGTCTATCCGAAACCATCCATCCACGACGACCGGGTCCTGCAGGAACATAACCTGCTGTATATTTTCGACGGTGAATGGGAAATCGGCCAGGATGGGACTGCCTACCGCCTCCGTTCCGGCGACATGATGCTGATGCGTGCCGGAAGCCATCATTATGGCATCTCACCCTGTTCTGTCAATATGCGGAACATGTTCATCCATTTTACAACGACGAACACGGACAAGTACGCTGTTCCTCTTTCCCCGGCCGAAGTACAGTCCTACGCAGACGGACTGACAGTCTGCATTCCTACCGTCATACACTGTGGTATCAACAACGTCATCTCCACCATCACCCGGAACATCATCAACGTCTACTGGTCCAGGAGGGATGACTGCGAACGGACCCTCTCCCTGAACCTGAACTGCCTGCTCAGTGAGCTGTCCTATATGGCAAGAAACAGCATCTCCCCGTCAGAGGAATGGATCACCCGGCTGCTTCAGGAGATCCGCATGAACCCCTCCCATTTCATTACACCGGAAGAGGCTGCCCGCAGCGCAAACATGAGTGTACGGACCATGTCTTCCCGTTTCAAAAAAATTGTCGGGAGCACACTGCACGAATACCAGCTGTCCATCAAACTGGAAATGGCCTATAACGCCCTGAGTACCGGGCACTACACGGTCAAGGAAGTAGCCCGTAATTTCGGTTTCTGCGATCCTTATTACTTCAGCCGCGTTTTTAAGAAGGCTTACGGGATGTCGCCCAGCGAGATCAAAACCGGGCCGCCAAGTGCGAATGTGCACCGGAGAACGGGACTGTTCTGAAATACTAAAATCCCCCAGAAAGGCTTTTCCGGGGGATTTCTATGTTGTGTTTCAATTGGTTACATATCTGTTGTTTTCTTATCTGTTGATTTTCTTATCTGTTGTTTTTCTTTGTTCTGCTTAGTAGTTGCTGGCGTTTATTTGTGTCTTGTTTACGGATTTCTCCGCAGAACCCTTGCCACTGCCAGGACCACACCGTAAGCCAC
>CACZSG010000262.1 GCA_902783665.1 uncultured Lachnospiraceae bacterium
ATAGACGTCCTGATGAAGGAGCACGAGCAGACTCTGAAGAACATCTCCCTGTACCAGGATATCCTCAGCCATTACGGCTCCATGGCCCGTGTGATCATCCGCGAGCTGGACGGGTACAAGAAAGAATTCGCAAGGCCCAGAAGAACGAAGCTGGAAGATGCCGAGGAGATCGTTCTGGAAGAAAAGCCGCAGGAAGTGATCCCTGTCGTTCTTCTGGCAGACCGCTTCGGCTACGTGAGGACCATCGAAGAAGGCATTTATGAGAAGAACAAGGCAGCAGCGGATACGGAGAACCGTTTCGTTCTGCACTGTACAAATGCTGATACGGTCTGCGTCTTTACGGACTCCGGACGCATGCACCTTCTGAAGGTAAAGGATGTGCCCCATGGAAAATTCCGGGACAAGGGAACGCCCATGGACAATATCTGCAACTACAACAGCGGCGAAGAAACCTTCATCGCCATGTTCGGGCAGAACGAGATCAAAGATACGGCATTGACTTTCGTGACAGAAACAGGCATGATGAAACGGGTGGAGGGCGCCGAATTCGATGTCGGAAAACGGACCACCGCCGCTACGAAACTGGCGGAAGGGGACAAGGTGGTGGAAATCCACGCGGCTTCCGAGGACGCCCATATCGTTCTGAACTCGGCAAACGGCTTTTTCCTGCGTTTTCCGCTTTCAGAGATCCCGTTCAAGAAGAAAAATGCCGTCGGAGTACGCGGCATGAAACTCAGTACAGGAGACCGCATCCGCAGCGTATACTGGCTGGAAGGCGATCTGGTGCCGGATGTAGTATGGAATGATAAGCCGGTGGCTGTCAATAAACTGAAAATAGGAAGCAGAGATACCAAAGGGACAAAACGCTAAGCCCGGAACAGGAGAGTAGAGATATGAATGTTGTTTGTCTTGATATGGAAGGTGTACTGGTACCGGAGATCTGGATCGCTTTTGCCGAGAAGACCGGGATTCCGGAGCTGAAACGGACCACCCGCGACGAGCCGGATTACGACAAGCTGATGAAGTTCAGGCTGAATATTCTGAAAGAACATCACCTTGGACTGAAGGAGATCCAGGATACGATCGCTATGATCGAACCGCTGCCCGGGGCCAGGGAATTTCTGGACCGTCTGCGCGAGAAGACCCAGGTCATTATCCTGAGTGATACTTTCTATGAATTTGCCATGCCGCTGATGAAGAAACTCGGATATCCGACGCTTTTCTGCAACGCACTGGAAGTGGCAGAGGACGGAGAGATCACCGGATACCGCATGCGGATCGCCCAGTCTAAGCTGAGCACGGTGAAGGCTCTCCAGTCTGTCGGGTTTGATACGATTGCGGCAGGAGACAGCTTCAACGACCTTGCCATGATTGAAGCCTCCAAGGCGGGTTTCCTTTTCCGCACGACGGACAAGATCCGCAGGGAATATACGCAGTTTCAGGCCTTCGAAGAGTTTGACAAGCTCTATGATGCCATTGTGAAATGCCTATAAAATCTTAAGTTTGTCAATTGCAATTTCAGATTGAACCAAAATCTTTAGTTGTCAATAAATTGAATATTTCATCTGACGGACGGCAGCAGATCCTGACTCATGTCTCCTCCAGATGCCTGTTGTCCTCTTCGAGAGGGCTCCGTCGCTGATTCGCGGCGCGCCTCCGAAAACGCGCTTTGCTTGGACGGTTCTCCGGCGCGCGCTGCTATCCTCGCCCTCTCTTCGAGTCCTGCCAAAGCATCTTCCGGAGACATGAGCCAGGATCTGCTGCCTGTTTTTATAAGACGAATGGATAATTCTTTTCAAGGTTTCAACGAATATATTTGATAGGTTTTGGTTCAAGTGAGAATTAATAAAGACTGATTTGAAAGACTTTGGTTCAAGTGATAATTATCAAAGACTGACTTTTGACAGCAGTATATAGATTCGTCGTTTATTCATTATGAAATCAGCCGGCAGAGCGTGCCTGATATCTCCGGAAGATGCGTCGGCAGGACTCGAAGAGAGGGCGAGGATAGCAGCGGGCCCCGGAGAACCGTCCAAGCGAAGCGCGTTTTCG
>CACZSG010000263.1 GCA_902783665.1 uncultured Lachnospiraceae bacterium
AGGCGCTGGTCGTGCCCATGTCGCTGGAACAGAAGCTGGAGTACTACAAAATGCTCCTCTGTATCGGGTTTAAGGAGATCGAAGTCGGTTTTCCCGCTTCCAACGAGACGGAATACCAGTTTATCAGGACCCTGATCGAACAGAATCTCATTCCGGACGATGTGACCATCCAGGTTCTGACGCAGGCCAGAGAACAGATCATCCAGAAGACCTTCGAGGCTGTAAGAGGGGCGAAGCATGTCATTGTCCATGTCTACAACCCTGTTTCATATGTCCAGCGGGAACAGGTCTTTGAAAAGAGCAGGGAGGAGATCCTGCAGATCGCCGTGGAAAGCGCGGCGCAGGTGAAGGAACTGGCCGGGAAGGAAGAAGGAGACATCAGATTCGAATACAGCCCGGAGAGCTTTACCGGTACGGAGCCGGAGTTCGCGCTTCAGGTCTGTAATGCGGTCCTGGATGTATGGAAGCCGACTGCCGAAAAGCCGGCCATCATCAACCTGCCCAGTACGGTACAGATCTCCATGCCCCATGTGTATGCAAGCCAGATCGAGTATATCAGCAAGAATCTGAAATACCGCGATCACGTGATCCTTTCACTGCATCCGCACAACGACAGAGGATGCAGCGTTTCGGACGCGGAGCTGGGGCTTCTTGCGGGAGCGCAGCGAGTAGAGGGAACACTTTTCGGAAACGGAGAGAGAACCGGAAATGTAGACCTGGTTACCCTGGCCATGAACCTGTACGCACAGGGGATCGATCCGGGCCTCGACTTTTCTGATATGCCGCAGATCTCACAGACTTATGAGCACCTTACGGGAATGAAGGTGGACGAACGCAGCCCCTACAGCGGAGCACTTGTATTTGCGGCGTTCTCCGGCTCCCATCAGGATGCCATCTCGAAGGGGATCCATTACCGCACTGTCAACAACCAGACGGTCTGGACGGTTCCGTATCTTCCCATTGATCCGGCTGATATAGGCAGATCCTACGATGCCAATGTGATCCGCATCAACAGCCAGTCCGGAAAAGGCGGTGTGGAATATATCCTTGAACAGCACTACGGGCTGAGACTGCCGAAAAAAATGCGCGAAGCCATGGGCTATGCCGCGAAGAAAGTTTCCGATGAACTTCATAAAGAACTGACGCCGGAGGAAGTGTTCGAGATCTTTAAAAAAGAATTTGAGGACGCGACTGTGCCGTATCAGGTTAAGGAAGTGCACTTTAAGCAGCACAACGGAATACTTGCCAAAGTAACGGCTGTCTGCGACGGGATCGAACACACCATCGGAGCTTCCGGAAACGGCCGCCTGAACGCCGTCAGCAACGCCCTGAAACGTCACTTCAGGCTTTCCTACGATGTGGTGACATATGAAGAGCATGCGCTGGAAGAAAGTTCACGTTCAAGAGCCATTGCCTATGTGGGAATCAGGGATGCCGCCGGAAACATATTCTGGGGAGCGGGTGTAGACGCCGATATCATCAAGGCCTCCATCGACGCCCTGGTGACTGCCATCAACCACATGGCTTCCGGTCACTAAATCTTACATATTTTTGAAAAAACCATATATTTTATTAATATATTACAAAAATGTAAAATATAGATTGACAAATATTAATTGTTCCATATATAATACCCTTAGATAACAAAGTGAGACATTTGAGGGTAATATGATGGACACAAAAGCGGAAGTAAGTTTAAAACTGACTCCCCGTATGCGGATGTTCCGTTTTAACCGCAACAGGCTGAAACGGCTGATCCGCTATTATGCCAGGGAGATCGTCCTGGTAATGGGAAGCCTGTTCCTTCTGATGTTTGTTGCTGCCATTATTTCTGAATTCGAATCTGAAGCTCACGGGCGTGTACAGGCCGTTGAATCCGGACAGACCATTTTTGGACTTCCTTCCCAGAAGGTCCAGACGGGTCTGATGGCCGTTGTCAGCGGTGTTGCAAAGATGCAGCAGTATGCGGATCATGTGCGGTTCAGGAATGTCGCAGGGGGAAGAAATGAAGTCCTTGCAGGAGCCGCAGGCGTTGACCGGACCGCCATCTATCAGACAAGAATGCAGGAGGGTACGGCGAAGGCGGCAGATGTGCTTCCCGCCGCAATGAAGCTTCTTCAGAAGAATCAGCTTTCACAGGATGAATATCAGACACTGTTGAAGATCACCGAGGCGGAAGCTACCGGAGGAGATGTAAAATCCAAGATGCTGGTCGCCAGGGTGGTGCTGAACCGGGTGGCGGACGAGCGTTTCCCGGACACCATTCAGGAAGTCGTTTATCAGCGTCTGCAGGGATATCCCCAGTTTCAGCCGGTTTCGGACGGACGTCTGTATTCCGTTCAGGTGACTGAAAGTACAGTGGAAGCAGTGGAACGGGTTCTGTCTGGTGAGGATCCGAGCGAAGGCGCTCTGTTCTTCATGGCCAGGGAATCGGCAGCCGCCAGAAATCTGGAATGGTTCGACAATACGCTTGAACCTCTTTTCGAGTACGGCGGTCACGAATATTTTACTTTTGCCGATGAGGCTTGAAGCACCATTTTTCCTATGTTATAATCACTCCCGGAAATCGCAGGATTTCCGGGAATTTTTTTATAAAAACAATACCGACACAGGAAATCAAACCGTCTCTTGAAAGGAGAAGATATGAGCCTTCAATACTACAGCACCAGAAACAAACAGGAAAAGGTCAGTGCTTCCCGCGCGATCATCAACGGTCTTGCCGGAGATGGCGGTCTGTACGTTCCGGAATCCGTTCCGAAACTCGAGATCAGTCTGGGCAGCCTTCCCGGACTCACCTATCAGGAGACGGCAATGGTAGTCATGCGTCTGCTCCTGACGGATTTTACCAAGGAAGAGCTTTCCTACTGCATCAGCCATGCATACGATTCCAAGTTTGACGCGCCGGAGATCGTTCCCGTACATGTCACATCGGATGCCTCCTACCTGGAGCTGTACCATGGTTCTACCATCGCCTTCAAGGACATGGCGCTTTCCATTCTGCCGTATCTCATGACGACGGCAGCAAAGAAGAACCATGAAGAGAAGGAGATCGTCATCCTGACAGCAACTTCCGGAGATACCGGAAAAGCGGCCCTTGCAGGCTTCGCGGATGTTCCGGGAACAAGGATCATGGTCTTTTACCCGAAGGATGGCGTCAGCGCCATTCAGGAACTGCAGATGGTGACCCAGGCGGGAGACAATACCTGTGTCATCGGTATCCGCGGCAACTTTGACGATGCGCAGACCGGAGTGAAGAAGCTGTTCTCGGATCCGGAACTGAAGGAAGAACTGGCAGAGCGCGGTTTCCGTTTCTCATCCGCCAATTCCATTAACATCGGAAGACTGGTGCCCCAGATCGTCTATTACGTCTATGCCTACGGAAGGCTGCTGAAAAACGGGGCCCTGAAAGAAGGGGACCCGATGAATGTTGTTGTCCCGACCGGCAATTTCGGCAACATACTTGCCGCCTGGTACTCAAAACAGATGGGACTTCCGGTAGGAAAGCTGATCTGTGCGTCCAACGAGAACAAAGTGCTGTTCGATTTCTTCGAGACCGGCATCTATGACCGTAAGAGACCGTTCCATGTAACATCTTCACCTTCGATGGATATCCTCATCTCCAGCAATCTGGAACGACTGATCTTTGAATCCTGCGGAAAAGACGACGAAAAGACGGCTGCTTTCATGAAATCTCTGTCCGAGAACGGGAACTATGCCATCGATGATGCCATGAAGGACTTCCTGAAAGATTTCGTGGGAGGCTGTGCGGACGAAGCCGAAACATCCCGGGAGATCAGACGCGTTTTCCGGGACGAGCAATATGTTCTGGACCCGCATACAGCGGTCGCTTCTTCGGTATACCGTCATTACCGGGAGAGAACGGCAGATGATACTCCGGCTGTAATCGCCTCAACGGCCAGCCCGTATAAATTTGCCCGCAGCGTGATGAGCGCCATCGATGAAAAGTATGCGGAAGGTGAAGATTTCGCTCTGATCGACGCACTGCATGAAGTGTCCGGCATGCCGGTACCGGAGGCTGTGGAGAGCCTTAAAAAGGCGCCTGTACGCCATAAGCAGGTCATCGGGAAAGAGGAGATGCGGGACGCGGTGCTGCGTTTCCTGGAACGCTGAAACATTTCCGGTTTTAATTCAAGAGTATCAGAATTGAAAGGCATTTGAGGGACGACAGCAGGGAATCTGTTTTTTACATAAAAAAAGCCATCTCTTCCAAAAGGTTTTGTGTTTAAACCTATCTGGATGAAATGGCATTTTTATTTCTCATTTTTTGAAAACCTGAAAGCAGCGCCTGCCTGCAGTCTCCGGAAGATGCTTCGGCAGGACTCGAAGAGAGGACAGGAATCAGCGACGGAGCAGAGACGTCATCGCTTGTTCAGCGGCACATATTTCGCCCTTGGCGCGATCGCCATATACGCCGGTCTGATGATCTTTCCGTTGTTGGCAAGTTCTTCGATCCTGTGCGCGCTCCATCCGACAATTCTGGCCATGGCGAACAGCGGCGTATAAAGTTCCATGGGAAGTCCCATCAGTTCATAGACAAAGCCGCTGTAGAAGTCCACATTCGCGCTGACACCTTTATAGATCTTCCTCTTTTCCCCGATCACTTCAGGGGCCAGACGTTCAACAGCGGACGCAAGCGCAAATTCTTTGGACTTTCCTTTCTCCTCGGCCAGCTTTCCGGCGAAGGAGCGGAAGATCTCCGCACGAGGGTCGGAAAGAGAGTAGACGGCATGTCCGATTCCGTAGATCAGTCCGGAATGGTCGAATACCTGTCTGTCAAGCAGCTTGCCAAGATAATCTTTAATGGCATCTTCGTCTTCCCAGTCTTTGACATGCAGTTTCATGTCCTCAAACATCCTGACAACTTTAATGTTCGCGCCGCCGTGACGCGGTCCCTTCAGGGAACCCAGGGATGCTGCGATTACCGAATAGGTATCCGTGCCTGAAGAGGAGATGACATGGGTGGCGAAGGTGGAGTTGTTACCGCCGCCGTGCTCCATATGCAGGACCAGGGCCAGATCCAGGATCCGTGCTTCCAGTTCCGAATAACTGCTGTCCGGACGCAGAATATGAAGAATATTCTGTGCTGCTGACAGTTCTTTTTTCGGAGCATGTATATAAAGACTTTTTCCATTATAGTAGTGCTGATAGGTATGATAGGCGTAGACGGAAATGAGCGGGAAAAAGCTGATCAGCTGAAGGCACTGTCGAAGCACGTTCGGGATGGTGATGTCGTCTGCACGGTCATCGTAGGCGTACATGGTAAGGACGCCTCTTGCAAGCGTATTCATCATATCCGGACTGGGAGCCTTCATAATGATGTCGCGAACAAACCCGGTGGGCAGCTGAGTGCGGTAGACGGCAAGCATGTCACCGAATTCTTCCAGTTCTTTCCTGTCCGGAAGACGCCCGAACAGCAGAAGCCAGGCGATCTCCTCGAAACCGAAACGGTTTTCGCTGATGAAGCCGTGGACCAGAGTACGAATATCGTGGCCCCTGTAGTATAGTTCGCCGTTACAGGGGATTTCCTCCCCGTTGACCAGTTTCTTTGAATTAATCTCGGAAATCTCCGTGAGACCGGCCAGAACTCCTTTTCCATTCAGATCTCGGAGTCCGCGTTTGACATCATAGTCGTAATAAAGCCTGGAATCGATCTGACTGACCTTGTCTGCCATTGCAGAAAGTTTCAGAATTTCTGGTGTGATTTCGGAATACTGTAAGACTCTCAATTAGTTCCCTCCATTCATAATTCGCACCAAAAGAGATGATTTTGGTTAACTATACCATAAAATGCAATTTTATACCAATAAAAAAAGAAGCGATTTCGTTAAAGTTCAATAAATGTTTGCTAAAACAATCCTGAAGAGGGAAGGAAAAAATCAGAAAATGAAGAAAGAAAAGTGTTGAGAAAGGGCACGGAAGAGAAGAGAAAAGGTCGGGACAGAACTTCTTGACACACTTCTTTCTTATAATTATAATGTACGGCAGAATCAGGAACTCCGGTATCCCGGAAACGTTGAAACCAGGGCTTCGGAGGCACAAACCAAGGAAGAAAAGGATACGGAAAAGTATGAGAGTAATTGCAGGCACTGCGCGCAGGCTTCCTCTGAAGACCCTGCCGGGACTGGATACAAGACCTACCACCGACAGGATCAAGGAAACTCTGTTCAATATGCTTCAGGCTGATGTCCCGGGAGTCCGTTTTCTGGATCTGTTTTCCGGGAGCGGCGGAATAGGGATAGAAGCGCTGAGCCGCGGTTCGACGGAGGCTGTTTTTGTCGATAATAACAGAAAGGCCTGCGATGTCATCAAGGAGAACCTGGCCTTTACGAAACTTTCGGACAGGGCGCGGGTCATCTGCGGCGATGCGGTCGGTGCACTGACGCGCCTGGAGCGCGAAAGACCCTTCGGTATCATCTTTATGGATCCTCCTTATGGGCAGGGTCTTGAAAAGAGGGTTCTGGAGTATCTTGGAAGTCAGGAGCATTCTTTTATAGACAACGACACGATCATCATTATTGAAGCTTCACTGACGGAAGATTTTTCCTATGCCGGTTCATACGGGTTCTCCGTGGTAAAGAGCAAGGAATATAAGACCAACAAACATGTGTTTTTACGAAAGGATGACACTGTATGAAAATAGCCGTATATCCCGGGAGCTTTGATCCTCTTACCCTGGGGCATCTTGATATCATCGAGAGAGCGTCCGCGCTGGTGGATGAACTGGTGGTGGGAGTTCTGAATAATAGTGCAAAATCACCGTTGTTTTCTTTGGATGAACGTGTTAATATGATTGTTGAGGCGGTTTCGCATCTTTCCAATGTCCGTGTGGAGGCTTTTTCAGGTCTCTCCGTGGATTTTGTGCGGAAATGTAAAGCCAGGTTTATCGTCCGCGGGCTTCGGGCGGTTACTGATTTTGAGTATGA
>CACZSG010000264.1 GCA_902783665.1 uncultured Lachnospiraceae bacterium
GCGCACCAGGATGATCCCCCAGAAGACTCCGAAAGAATCAATGCCGACATCACGAAGGGAAGGGGAGCGCCCCTGCACAAAGGATTGATGATATTCGTCCCCGCAGGAAAAGGCGACGCATATGAACCCGGCCATCAGCATCAGCCAGATGCCATGCATGCCGTATACATAAAGCGGGAAAGCAACGGCAACAGCCAGAGCAAAATACTCGCTCATGTGGGCCAGCTTGCGGATGACCCCGTGGAATCGGTTGGCCAGACTGTCGATCTCCCAGGGCTGCAGGTCGGCATCAAGAACGGTTCCGGCAATTTCCACAGCTTTATAGCTGACTTTGTAGCTTAACGCAGAGGAAGTCTGTGCATCCTGTGCGGAAAAACTGTAGATCATATACATCAGAAGCAGGGCAGGGACGAACGAAAAGGGTTTCAGCAGTGTTCGTATCATCGCCCGTCCTCCTTCAGCTCTTTATTGGGAAAGGAAGCAGTTCGCTCACTGATGATGTAGCGGGGACGTGCTTTTGTTTCCAGGTAGATCTTTCCGATGTATTCTCCTATGACGCCAAGGCTGAGCATCTGTACGCCGCCCATGAAAAGGACAATGCACACAAGGGAAGACCAGCCGCTTACGGTATTGCCGGCAGCATTCATGATAAAGGCCCACAGAATACCGGCAAGGCTCAGAAAGACGGAAAGAACTCCGAACCAGAAGATCATCCGGATGGGTCTGACGGACAGACTCGTTATTCCGTCAAAGGCAAGGGAAAGCATTTTTCCGAGGGGATAATGGCTTTCACCGGCAAGCCTTTCATGACGCTCATAGTAAACACTGGTGCTGTTGAAGCCGACCAACGGGATCAGACCGCGAAGAAACAGGTTTACTTCTTTGAAATTGGCAAATTCCTGCAGCACACGGGAACTCACCAGCCGGTAATCCGCGTGGTTGAAGACGATTTCCGCGCCCATGCGGTTCATGAGGCGGTAAAAACTTTCAGCGGTAAAACGCTTGAAAAAGGTATCCGTGTCGCGGCGGGACCTGACTCCGTAGACAATTTCGGCCCCGTTCAGATAGGCTTCGACCATCCTGTCCATGGCGTTGATATCGTCCTGCCCGTCACAGTCGATGGAGATCGTGATATCGCACAGATCCTTTGCCTCCATCAGGCCGGCCAGCACCGCATTCTGGTGTCCGCGGTTCCTGCTTTGTGAAATACCGGTAAATCTGGGGTCCTGTTCTGCCAGGGAGCAGATGTATTCCCAGGTGCCGTCCTTCGAGCCGTCGTTGACAAAGAGGATTCTGCTGTCGGGATGGATCAGGCCTGACTTTGTAAGACTGTCGAGCTTTTCAAGAAACATTCCGCTTGTGACCGGAAGAACAGCTTCTTCATTGTAGCAGGGAATAACAATATATAATATAGGAAGAGATTTTGTATTCAAAAGAACCTCCCGTGTCCCATCAGCAGGATAAACGTCTGAATGACAGTATTTTTATCCTTGCTGAGGAAAAATTATTTTCTTCTTGACAGGCAACATCGCATTCCGTATAATTACAAAGTGCGCAAAAAAACGCATGTATTTTTTGTGCGCAAATGTTACAGCGGTGTGCCGTAAGGCGTATTTTAACACACTGCAGAAATCATTGCAACCACAACAGCAAACTGAACATGGCCTTTGGCCAGCAAAAACCAGGAGGTGAAAGAAGCATGCCGACATTTAACCAGTTAGTCAGAAAAGGCAGACAGACCAGTGTAAAGAAGTCTACTGCACCGGCTCTCCAGAGGGGTTTCAACTCCCTTCAGAAGAAGGCAACAGACGCATCTTCTCCGCAGAAGAGAGGTGTCTGCACCGCAGTTAAGACCGCAACACCGAAAAAGCCGAACTCTGCTCTTCGTAAGATCGCCAGAGTACGTCTTTCAAACGGAATCGAAGTTACCAGTTATATCCCGGGTGAAGGCCACAACCTTCAGGAGCACAGTGTTGTGCTGATCCGTGGCGGAAGAGTCAAAGACCTTCCGGGTACCCGATATCATATTATTAGAGGTACACTGGATACTGCAGGCGTAGCTAAAAGAAGACAGGCCCGTTCCAAGTACGGTGCCAAGAGACCGAAAGACGCTAAGAAATAAGCCGAAGTAAATAGTTGCCGCACAGAGTATCCGTAATTGTTTCACTTACTGCAGGAGTTCAGGAAAGCCTTTTGTGGTTGCAGGCTGAGATAGAAGTCCTGGCAAGAAACACGGCGGGCTCCGCATCATTCCCGGTGCGGACGCATGTGAGTACCTGTGATTTAATAATATGATTAAGGAGGGAAGTTAACGTGCCACGTAAAGGACATACCCAGAAAAGAGAAGTACTGGCAGATCCGATCTACAACAACAAGGTCGTGACTAAGCTGATCAACAACATCATGCTTGATGGTAAGAAAGGTGTTGCTCAGAAGATCGTATACGGAGCATTTGCCAGAATGGAAGAAAAAACCGGAAAACCCGCCATGGAAGTTTTTGAAGCTGCCATGAACAACATCATGCCGGTTCTTGAAGTTAAAGCAAGACGTATCGGTGGTGCCACATACCAGGTACCGATCGAGGTCAGACCCGACAGACGGCAGGCCCTCGCGCTTCGCTGGCTGACCATGTTCTCCCGCAAGAGAGGCGAGAAGACCATGGAAGAAAGACTTGCAAATGAATTGATGGAC
>CACZSG010000265.1 GCA_902783665.1 uncultured Lachnospiraceae bacterium
GCTGCCTGTATGGAGTTTTAAAAAGATGAAAAAGGAAATTGCGCCGGCTGTAAAGCTGGAGACCCGCCGTGTGGCCATCGCCACCGGCATTATGACGGTCCTTATGTGGATTCTGTTCGGTGTGGGGCATGCCCTGGCGCCGGAGCAGATCCCGTTCAATTATACCGTGTTCCTGGGCGGCATCGCCGGGAGCATCGTCGCCGTGGCGAACTTCTTTCTGATGGGGCTCACGGTACAGCAGGTGGCCTCCACCACGGACGAGGACCTGGCGAAATCGAAGATGAAAGCCAGCTATTCCCAGAGGTTCCTGCTGCAGGTGGTGTGGATCATCTTGGCCATCGTGCTGCCGTGCTTCCAGTTCGCGGCGGGCATCGCGCCGCTGCTGTTCCCCAGCCTGTCCATCAAGCTTCGCACCATGGGTATGCTGCCGTTCTTTAAGAACAAATGAGAACAAAGGCATATAAAGAAAACACAAGCCCGGGAACCCGGGCAAAATAAAATAAGGTATCCTTCTGCAGACACAATGGGGGGAAGAAAGCGGCCGTTTCCGCAGCAGAGACGGAAGCGGAGACGGCTCCCGGATGGATTTGCAGCAGATATATAGAAGATGCCGGACCTGCCTGGCGCAGGCGGCATCGAAAATCTTTAAAAAGAGGGAGGTGAGGAATGGATGGATGTAAATATTTCCGGAGCAAAGATATTTTACACGTTCCCGCTTGAATTTCCGGTGCTTGGAAAGATTTCCATCACAGAGACCCTGGTGGTCAGCTGGATCGTCATGATCCTGATCACGGGACTGTGCATTTTCCTGACACGGAACCTGAAGGTGGAAAACATCAGCAAGAGACAGGCACTGGCAGAATTCATTGTGGAGAAAGCCAATAACTTTGTGCTCGGAAATATGAGTGAGAAGTTCCGATACATGATACCCTTTGTATCCGCGCTGTTCGCGACTTCGGTGGTATCGAACCTGATCAGCCTGATCGGCCTTCGTTCGCCGACGGCGGATCTTTCCACGGAAGCTGCGTGGGCAGTGGTCGTATTTATCATGATCACGAAAGAGAAGATCAAGGCAGGCGGCGTAGGCGGATATCTGTTAGGATTTACGCAGCCGATCCCTGTAATGACACCCTTTAATATTCTGTCAGAGCTGGCGACGCCCATCAGTATGGCGTGCCGTCACTTCGGCAATATTCTTTCAGGCGTCGTTATCAGCGCTCTGATCTACGGCGCGCTCGCAGTGGCCAGCAGCGCTCTGCTGGGACTGATCCCGGGTGCGGTCGGAAATGTTCTCTCCCAGATTCCCATTCTGGATGTCGGTGTACCGGCAGTCCTGGGCGTTTACTTCGACTGGTTCTCCGGTTGCATGCAGGCCTTCATTTTCTGCATGCTGACCACCATGTACATTCAGAACGCTTCCGAGGGCTGATGCCGCAATGCGGACTTTCTGCCATAGAAACGCAGGAAACTGCAGGAAGGCAGCCGCAGCGCGCATGGGATTCGGAAACGCACGGAGTGCACAAATGAAAGAATCTCCCGGTGCAGGGCTCTGCACATGAGGTTCCGTAAAATGAAAGCTTCGGCAGGTTTATATGCAGCAGGAAAAATGATAAATATCCTGCAGACATTGAAATCTGCGGCAGAAGCGAAAAACGCAGAATGTCCTGCAGATATGATATTTATGAAGCAGGATCAATCAGGAAAAACAAAAAACCCCTGCAGGCCTTGCGCCCATGCAGGCGGTCCCGAAAAACAGAAAAAAACCATTTTTCAGGAGGAAAAATATATGGATTTCACAGTACTGGCAAAAGGTATTGCACTGGCAGGATGTGGTATTGGTGCTGGATGCGCGCTGATCGCGGGTATCGGCCCTGGTATCGGAGAAGGTAACGCTGTAGCGAAGGCTCTGGAAGCCATCGGACGTCAGCCGGAGTGCAAGGGCGACGTAACTTCCACCATGCTTCTTGGCTGCGCCATCGCAGAGACCACCGGTATCTACGGTTTCGTAACCGGCCTGCTTCTCATCTTTGTTGCACCGGGTATGTTTATGAATTTCCTTGGATAAGCCTTAACAAGCCATTTGTTACAAAGGAGGAAACGATATGCAGGTACAAAGCTTAGTCGGTATCGTTCCGTGGACGTTCATCGCGCAGATCGCGAATCTGTTCATTCAGGCTTATCTGATCAAACGCTTCCTGTTCAAGCCCATCAACGAGATCCTGGAGAAACGCAAAGCCATGGCTGACGCGCAGATCGAGGACGCGAAGAAGGACCGCACAGAAGCAGCTGCCATGAAGGCAGAGTATGAAAAAGATATGGCAGAAGCCAGAAGCAAGGCCAGCGACATTCTGACGAACGCGCAGAAGACCGCAGCCGCGCAGAGCGAGGAGATTCTGCAGGAAGCTGCCGCGCAGGCCGCTGCCATGAAAGAAAAAGCTGCAAATGACATTGAGCAGGAAAAGAGAAAAGCGGTAACGCAGATCCGCGACGAGATCGGCGGCATTGCGATGGACATCGCAGGAAAGGTGATCGAGCGCGAGATCAACGAAGAAGATCACAGGAAACTGATCGACGAATTTATTGCGAATGTGGGTGAGGCATCATGACAAATACTGCCAGGCTTTACGGCAGCAGCCTGTATGACCTTGCTGCCGAGGAGGGACTGGTCGAAGAACTGATGGAAGAAACCTCGGCCCTCAGACAGATCTTCCGGGAAAACCCCGATTATCTGAGCCTTCTGGGCGAGCCGTCCATCGCGAAAAGCGAACGGATCTCTCTGATCGATACGGCGTTTGGCGGACAGCTGCAGAAATATCTGGTGAACTTCATCAAGCTTCTCACCGAGAGAGGTCTGCTGCAGGAATATGCCGGATGCTGCGAGGAATACGCGCGCCGCTATGATATCGACCACAATATCGCGCAGGCGGAAGTGACCAGCGTGCTCCCGCTTTCAAAGGAACAGAAGGACGCCCTTCTGGCAAAACTGGAAAAGATGAGCGGGAAAAAGATCCGGCTTACGGAAAAGACGGATCCGTCGCTTCTTGGCGGACTGCGTGTGGAACTGGAGGGCAAGCTGCTTGACGGCACCGTCCAGGGACGCCTCGGAGGAATTTCCAGAAAAATCAAAGAGAATTAAACATACCAAAGGATGGAATAGACCATGCAATTAAAACCTGAAGAAATATCTAAGGTCATCCGCAGCCAGATCAAGTATTACGACAATGCGATCCAGCAAAGCGAGACAGGTACCGTTCTGATGGTTGGTGACGGAATTGCCAGAGCCAGCGGCCTGACGAACTGTATGGCCGGAGAACTTCTCGAGTTCGAGGACGGGACCTTCGGCATGGCGCAGAACCTGGAGGAGAACAGCGTCTCCATCGTATTGTTCTCATCAGATACGGAGATCGGCGAAGGACAGACCGTGAAACGGACAGGCAAAGTAGTGTCCGTTCCGGTTGGAGAAGCGATGATCGGACGTGTTGTGAACGCTCTGGGACAGCCGATCGACGGCAACGGCCCGGTGGACACCACAGAGTTCCGCCCCATCGAGAGCACGGCCCCCGGAATCTGCGAAAGACAGCCGGTATTCGAACCGCTGCAGACCGGAATCAAGGCCATCGACTCCATGATCCCCATCGGCCGCGGACAGCGTGAGCTGATCATCGGCGACCGTCAGACCGGAAAGACCACCCTTGCGGTGGATACGATCCTGAACCAGAAGGGGAAGGATGTTATCTGTATCTATGTGGCCATCGGCCAGAAGCGCTCCACCGTTGCGAACCTGGTGGAAGAGCTCTCCAAAGGCGGTGCCATGAACTACAGCATCGTCGTTGCGGCGACGGCTTCCGAAGCAAGCCCGCTGCAGTATATCGCGCCGTACACAGGCTGTGCCATCGGCGAATATTTCATGAACAAAGGCAAACATGTTCTGATCATCTATGATGACCTGAGCAAACACGCGGTGGCTTACCGTGCCCTTTCCCTGCTGATCCGCCGTCCGCCAGGACGTGAAGCATATCCCGGCGACGTATTCTATCTGCACTCCAGACTGCTGGAGCGTGCGGCGAAGCTGGACGAGGCACACGGCGGCGGCTCCCTGACGGCACTGCCCATCATCGAGAC